>CBFGPN010000101.1:0-14311 GCA_965650675.1 uncultured Cellvibrio sp. | reverse complement strand
ATAGAATTTGATTTCATTTGGCGACTCCTCCAAAAGATTTATTGTGACTATTTAAAGATGATGTATTTAAAGTTTGGGGGGTTGATGGTTGTTGCACTGAACTATGCGAATACACCGGGACGCGCTTAATAAAAAGTCGCAGTGCTTGCCAATAAATCGCAACCGGAATTTTGATCGCAAGCCAAGGCATTGTCCAAATAATGCTATTCAAACGCCTGGCTGACCACGCTTCTCGTTTTAAAGTTAGAGTGGCGTCCATATGTCGGGTTTTGCCATCAACAGATTGCTGATGATTTTCCATATGTACCACTAATTGCTCAGCCGGTGTTGTACTGATCCAGTGGTATTGCATATCAATAGGATTAAATGGTGACACATGGAATTGCTTCTTGAAATCAGTATTGACTTTCCCTTTTTCATCACAAGCCAACAGGTAAGCATGCCTCTGATTCCAGGGTGTGTTATTGACTTCCGCTAAAATAAATTTAGGAACACTGGCATCTTTGTCAAAAATAAAATAAAAGCTGACAGGATTAAAGCAAAATCCCCAAACGCGTAATTGCGTTAACAAACAAATAGACCCTTCCGGGCAATAACCCAATTCCTGTTTTACATAATTTCTGATCGCCTGGTCGAGTGGTATAGACGCATCACCAAAATAATCTTTACGATTAAACCAGCCTAAATTAAATCGATTAAATGACCAAAACTTATTTTTTTCAAAAAGCTGAGGCAGTTCTTCCAGATCCAAATAAAACATACAGGCATCATAAGTAAATTCATGCGACTTTGGAAAAAACCGCCTGTGTCGTAATTTTCCGGAATAAATCGCACTCTTGATGGCCTTCATTCGAATCTCCCTGACATCATGTCAACAACTCGCAACCCGGAAACCACACCATCTTCGTGAAAACCATTGCGCCAGTAAGCACCACAGTAGTGGGTTCGATTCATGCCACTGATTTCTGCCCAGGACATTTGCGCGTTAACTGATGCAGGAGTAAATACCGGATGACTGTATTGATATTGTCCCAGCACCAAATCCGGATTGATTAATGAATTGGCGTTAACACTGACACAGAATGTATGAGGTGAAGAAATTTTCTGCAAAATATTCATGTTGTAAGTCAGTGCCGTTTTATCGAATTGCTGCGATTGAAGATTCAAGTAATTCCAACTTGCCCAGGCAGGCCTTGCCTTTGGCAATAAACCAATATCCCTGTGCAGGCATACATCATTCGCAATATAGGGAATCGCTGACAGAATACGTTGTTCATCAAGGGTTGGATCAGCCAGCAAATCCAAAGCCTGGTCGCTATGGCAAGCCAGAATTACCTGATCATAATATTCTTCGCCTCTTGCATCCGTATTAATCACTACCTTGTCTGCAGAACGACGAATCGATTTCACAGGTGTTTGACAGAAAATATTATGAATGAATCCTTGTGTCAGTGGTTTTAGATAGGATTTAGAACCACCTTTGATGCTGTACCACTGCGGCTGATTGAAAATAGTCAATAATCCGTGATTATGAAAAAATCTGACAAAAAATTGCATGGGCATTTGTGAGGCAGTTTGATTGCCTGATGACCAAATAGCCGAGACCATAGGTAAAATGTAAAGATTTTGAAAATAATCAGAATAACCTTGCTGGTTTAAATAGTGGCCAAGCGTTAACTGCTCATCAATTTTGTTATTTTCATAAAGTGCAGTACAAGCTTTATTAAAGCGAAGAATTTCCCATAACATTCGCCAGAATTTTCCATTCAACAAATTTCTTTTTTGTGCAAACAATCCTTTTAGAGATGTTCCGGCGTATTCAACACCCGTATTTTGACAGCTAACACTGAAACCCATATCCGTTTTTTGATAATCCACATTAAGTTCAGTGAGTAATTTTATAAAATTGGGGTAAGTTCTATCGTTAAATACAATAAAACCTGTATCAACCGCATACTCTTCTCCATCAATATAAACCTGTTTGGTTGCGGTATGCCCACCTATTTCAGACGCTGCTTCGTAAACGAAAACCTGATGTTGTTTTGATAAATAATAAGCGGCAACCAAGCCACTAATTCCTGAGCCTATAACGGCGATTTTTTGTTGATGGCTCATGCTTCTTTCCTCACCACTTTTTGTAAAATTCGTTTCTGTAATGCAAAAGGAAATAAAGCGATCAGTTTCATCAACCAAACCAGCGCTTTTGGAAACTCAATTAAATTTTTTCGTGCTGCTATGCCCTTCACTATAATTCGAGCAGCTTGCTCGCTGGATGTGATTAATGGCATATCAAAATCGTTGGCCTGAGTTAGCGGTGTATCAACAAAGCCGGGGCGAACGATGGTTACATCCAGGCCTTGTGCATAAAGATCAACTTGCAAGCTTTTTAAACAATATTCAAAAGCTACCTTGCTTGCACCATAAGATTCAGAACGGGGTAAAGGTAGAATTGCGGCCAGACTGGAGATGCCAACCAAATGCGGATTACGGGCATACTCTTTTGCAGCTAATAACATAGGTAAAAAAACTTCGAGACAATGATGATTCCCTCTCCAATTCACACTATCCACACGATTAAAAACAGAGGACGAAAAATGATTCGCATCAATATATTCACAAGTGCCTGCATTTAAAATTAATACATCGAGGTAGGTTGTTTTCTCCAACACCAACGCTTTCACAGCACGAACCTGATCCAATATTGAAATGTCAGCAGGTAAATTGATGACTTGTTCCGGAAAATCTGCTTGTAACTTGTCCAGCTTTTCTTTTGATCTCGCCAATGCAAAAACTTTATGACCCTGGTTGAGATATTCCCGGGCAAGGGCCAGCCCAATACCGGAAGATGCACCTGTAATTAGAATATTTAAGGGTGTATTCATATCGAAGCCCGGCACTCTTTCATTTGGTTGATTGAATCGCTGAAAATAAAGCAATAGTTGATTTTCGGCTTTCCCCCAGATCCACTACCGGTGCAGGATAATTTTTTACAGCTTGCGGCATGTGAATTTCTTTCGCTGATAAATGAGCCAATTCAGGGATCCATATACGAATAAAGTCTCCGTTTGGATCAAATTTTTCGGATTGGCTTACAGGGTTAAATATTCGGAAATAAGGCGCAGCATCTGTACCTGTAGATGCACTCCATTGCCAGCCACCATTATTTGCTGAAAAATCGCCATCAATTAAATGTTGCATAAAGAAATCTTCACCCAATCGCCAATCAATTTGACAATTTTTGGTTAGGAACATGGCAACCACCATGCGCAATCGATTGTGCATCCAGCCAGTTGTTAACAACTGGCGCATGGCAGCATCGACTATTGGAATTCCGGTTTTCCCTTCACACCAGACATTAAACAACGATTGATCTGATTTCCAGGGAAAGGCTTCAGTGTAGGCTTGCATAGGTTGACCTTTACAGACATGCGGAAAGTTGACGACTATATGCTGATAAAATTCGCGCCAAATAATTTCACTGATCCAGCAACTGGCACCTGCATTTTTCCCACCCCAATCACCTTGCGTAAATTGCAATACTTGATGAATCGCTTGCCGTGGCGAGATCACACCCAATGCCAAATAAGGTGATAAAGCTGATGTGCCGTCAATTGCAGGAAAGTCGCGATTTATTTTGTAATCGGTAATTTTATTCTCGACAAATTGCATTAATTTTTTATGTGCAATTTTTTCACCCGCCTGCCAGAATGATGAATCTTTTAAATCATTTTTTTTGAATATTTTATTAATAGCCTCTTCCGAATCCGGCTCAATAACCAGAACAGGTATTTTTTTGGGGGCAGGCAAAGGTTGCATAGCTTGACCGGTAGATGTCAGTGGCATAATAGTTTGCAGCCATTTATTTTTAAAAGCGGTAAACACTTTGTAAGGCTCACCCTGCCCATTCAGAATCATTCCGGGTGGAATAATCACACGATCATGGCAACGTTTGACTTGAATCGATTTGGCAGAAAGCTGGCGATTCACCCCCATATCACGCTCAAGCTCATCTATTGGATATTCCGCATTAAAGAATAAATGATTCGATTTAAATTCATCGGTAATTTTTAATAGCAACTTGGGAATCTCTGTCGATTTCTTGACAGAATAGATTTTTAACGGAATATTTTTTTCCAATAATGACTGGCGCAAGGCAAGCAAATGACGACAAACAAAATCCAATTGAACAGGTGCAATCTGATGTTTACTGATCCAGGACTGACAATGAATATAAACAGCCACAACATTCATTTTTAGATCACAGGCTTTTGCCAATGCAGGATTATCTGCAATACGAAGATCATGCCTAAACCAGACTATGGCCGTCACTTGCTCATTCTCCTTTTGATAAAACCTATGATGCCGCCGACCAGTGGCAGGTGTTCATACAGCATTGCACCTGCATCAAAATAATCACGATGAAAGAAAACTTTGTCATTAAATTTAAGATGACTGGAACCCGATATTTCCAACAGTTGGCCACCGGCAATTTTCTTGTGACTATAATGCATAGTCCAAAACAATACGGCTTCTGAAGGCAATTCTACTGAGTGGTGAAATTCAAAACGACATTCGATCAAATCCTTCATCATGGATTCAAAATAAATCGTTAACCCCGACAGCCCATTAATCGCATGAAATGGATCACGAAACTGAATATCTTCAGCATAGATTTCTGGTAATTGCGATAAGGTTTTTGAATTAAATTGCATATAAACACTGCGCAGTTGATTCAAGAGACTATTCGGCATGATCTACTCCTTCCAAATCCTGTATTAGTTTCTGTAGCAGATACTGAAAACGCGTGGCCAGTACAATATGTTCTTTTGAATTTTCATGACCCGAATTTTGTATATATTCTGCAACTGCACCCAATAAAATCAATTTTGTTTCGGATTCCATTAATTGGTTGACCTGTGATAACAAGATAGCTTCATCAAGCTGGCGATAACCCAGCAGACAGAGATATTCCGGTTCCAATTTATTGATAGCGTAAGCCAATTCATGGTTGTCGATATAGCTAATGATTTCCGACATAAAACCATTAATTAACAGGCCATAATTCAATAATAACCCTATCGTTTTTTCTTCAGTTGGTGAGGCCATCATGACCAGAATTTTTTTACCTTTCGCCGTTTGGCGTTGGCGATATTGCATACGGCATAATTGTTCTTCCAATACCGAGGTGAAAAATCTTTGTACAGATGCTTGAGGAAATGGATCCGCATGCAATTGATTGAGCAATGGCAATATCAGGTTATCTGCCAGTAATTCCACCGGGTATTCGGAAAATAGTCTTTCCAATTCTTTATCCAATTGTCGTCGATTCATTTCCAATGCAGATAAATACAAATTGTTTTGTAACTCATCCCAAATTGAATCTACTTCTGCGACTTCAGCCTGATCTTCAACCTGATCTTCAACCTGATTGGTGCGCTGTACCAACTCATTCACTTTGCTAATGGCCAAACCTTTATTTAACCAATACTGCACTTGCTGAATACGTTGCAGATCATCTTGCGTGTAAAGCCTGTGGCCTTTTTCCGTACGCCGGGGTTTTAATAATCCGTAACGCCTTTCCCATGCACGCAGGGTCACTGTGTTGATTCCGGTCAAACGTGAAATCTCACGAATTGGCAAAAATTCATCTTGCTTGATAGGGTTCATATATTGGCCACTATATGATTACGTAAACCCAAATTTTCCGGATGTGGCGACCAGAAAGTTTGTGTTTTTAAATAAGGATTATCGAGTTTTAATAAATGATGTTTAAGCAATGTAAGAGGTACAACCAAAGGCACCAAACCGGCATGATAGGATTCAATCAGATGTGATAATTCCTGCTTTTCAATTCCGGAAATATCTTTTTTAAGATAGCCGCGTAAATGCATCAACACATTGGTGTTACCTTTTCGCGTCGCTTGATGTGAAAGCGCCTGCATGAAAAGTTTGAAAAATGTATCGCAGCTTGTTTGCAAATCCCGTTCACGCATATTCGCCAAAAAACGGCCAATGGTGTAATAGCTGGGCACATGGTGCGCCATTACCTGATATTTATAACGTGAATAAAAATCCAATAATTTTTTCGCGCTGAGTTCACGCTCGACTGATCGTTTCCAATCATCAAAAGCAAACACTCGCGTGATAAAATTTTCACGCAACCCGGCATCATTCAAACGCCCGGCTTCTTCGACAGGCAAAAAAGGCATCAACTCAATTAAGCGCTCGGCATAAGCACCCCGCCCTTTGCTATCTTGCGGATATCCATTGTCGCGATAACGCTTCATACCAAACACACCACAACTCGGTGAGTTTTGCATAAACACATAACCGCAAATGTCCGGCATTTGTTTGGCGACAATTTCTGCTTGCTCTTTCAAAGCATCGGTCACATCCAATTCAGGATTATCAACGCCTACAACACGTGTATCACCTTCCTTAAATACCAAACGAATAGGTTTACGCGGGATGCCCAAACCAATCGCCACTTCCGGGCAAACCGACCGGTAATCAAAATAATCCGCCAGCACCTCGGTCAAATAGCGATTGTGCTTGTGCCCCCCGTCATATCTGACCTTCTCACCCAGAAGACACTGGCTAACACCCACTGGAATTTTGTTCATCATTAAACCTATACAAATTTACGATATTGTATAGGTATACTCTAAAAATTGTACAAAGCAAACAAAATGTATAAATATTTTATTGTTTGAAGGAAAATGGAGGGCATCTATAGACTATTCTGCTTTTTCATCAGACCGATTATTAAAGACTTCCTTTACTACAGGAAGCACCCCAAAGACATTTGGCCAGCCTGTGTAAAAAGCCAATTGCGTCAGTACCTCGGATGTTTGTTCTCTGGTTAATCCATTTTCCATGGCACGATTTAAATGATAGCTAACGGAGGATAAGTGTCCGTTGGCAATAAGCGCACTCACTGTCACCAAACTTCGATCTCGGGGAGTCAGATCTGGCCGACGCCACAGATCAAGAAAAAGTGCATCGGTGGTGTATTGCACAACACCGGGGGCAATTGCACCATAATTAGCCTCCACACTCGCTGCACGCCGCTTTTCAGCTTCTTCATTGAACGGCAGCAGTTCGACTTTTGCCGCCGGTAATTGATCAGGGCCTATTCCCCGTTGTGCAAACACCTCTTTCGCGGGACCAATAGCACCAAAGGCATTACCCCAACCCGCGTAATAGGCAAGATGGACAATAATCTCCGATATCTCGCCTGGTTTAACACCGTTGTCCAAAGCCTGAGCGAAATAATACGGGAGAGCTCCGGTCTGACCGCGAGCGATCATTGCACTAATGGTAACCATACTGCGATCCCGAAGGCTGAGATCAGGGTGTTTCCATACCTCACCATAAAGCTTCTCTTGTGTGTAATGTTCCAGTGCCGGGGCGACCTGTTGTACGTCATTTGGCGAGAGACGTCTTCTTTCGATGTGAGGCTGGGTAATCTCAAGGTCGGGTTGTTTTACTCCCAGCTTGATCACCTCCGCCTCAAACAATTTCAGTGATTTAATCATGGGTTTAGTGATAGCGAGATACTTTTGAAAATGAGGCGATTCCCTGTGTAGCAGGTAAGCCTGCTCATTGGCATAAAACTCCAGAAAACGAAGCTGTGTGGGGTTGTCTTTTAAGGCGACGGAATATATGGCAAGTACTCCTGGCTCCAAGCGAATTGAGTCCTCGATTTCCTCAGTCACCGCAGCCATGTAAGCATCAATCCAGGCTGGATGAATGTCGAGTTCGGCAATACGCACATGAGGATTGCTGGATAGCTGCGGTTTTCTCCCCAATATCACAGGTATGGTGTCGTGCAGGGTTTTGGCTTTTATCATGGCACCAACTTCGTTGCCGAATTGTTTGTAATGTTGACTTCGTATGTGGGTCTTGTAGGCCTTTTTGTCCTTATAAATCTCGAAGACAAATACTTGATCCGGGATACCCTTCTTGATAAGTGCATGAAACTCCAGCACGCCTTCTTCCTGATCCAGGGTGTTATTGATATTGGTAATAGAAGCTGTTTTAAAATTTCTGATTTGGGTAGACATGATTGTGAGTTCAGCCAAACGTACATATGGGACAACAGATACTTTCCCGGGCAAGGATGAATTGGATTGCAGAGTTGTTTCCATATTTCCTTCAATATTTGCTTGAGCTTGTTGTGCCGAACTGTTTCCAATAAACGCAAGGGACAAAGCCAATAGATTGAGGGGTCGTAAAAAGCAGAAAAATGCCTTTTTGAAAGCAATAGAAGCTTGATAGCTGGTCAAAAAACGTGAACATATTGTTGGCATGATAGAAATTCCTCTTATGGAGAATAATCTGTTTACCCAATGGTCTCCTGCGAAGGATGACCTTTTCCTACTATTTGAAGTATCTGCACCTCTTCATCACGCACCTGCTTCAACATCGCGATATAAGCAGGATTTTCCGCTGGCGGAATATCAGGATCATAAACCTCAGCCAGCTTACGCATGGATTGTTGGTCTAATTTCACAAAAGCTTTCACTCTTGCCTCTGCGTCATCCGAAAGAATCCCCAAAGCTTCCAGTGCGCAGCGGCCTGCTCGTACCGAGCTATCGAAGGTTTCACGGATAATGTCGTCGCAACCGGCATCGTAAAGTTTATAGACATGAATTCTGTCGTAGGCACGTGCGACGATATGCAAATCAGGCCGAACTCTTTTAGCGTATTTCACAATTTGTAATGTGTGCTCCTGATTATCGATAGCCACTACAAGCAAACGCGCCTCGGCTAACCCCGCCGCCGTTAAAAGATCTGGTCTTGCTCCGTCGCCAAAAAAAGCTTTGATTCCAATCTTGGTCAAGGTGTCAATCATCTCTGCGCTTAAATCAAGCACCACCGTCTCATACCCATTGGCGCGCAAGATACGATTGACTACTTGACCGAAGCGTCCGATGCCGACAATTATTGCGGCGCCTTTAATATCAATTTCATCCGCTCTCTTTGATTGTGATTGGACCATATAGGGAATGATCACGCGTTCGAACAGGATAAAAAGTAATGGCGTCAGCAACATGGAAAGTGCCACAACTAACAACAGAATCTTGCTTAACGATTCAGGTATGACAGTGTTTTGCACTGCCAGAGATAGTAGTACAAAAGCAAACTCACCTACCTGGGCCAAACCCAGTGCAAACAGCCAACGATCTGTACCGCGAAGTCGAAATAGTGAACCGATTACCCAAAGGATCACTGCCTTGACGCTCATGAGCAGCAGGGTGAGAGTAGTGATGAGTAACCAATGTCCCGCGAAATAGTGAAAGTCTATACTCGCACCGACTGTAATGAAGAATAATCCCAGCAGCAGCCCTTTGAATGGCTGAATATCGCTTTCGAGTTCATGGCGGAATTCACTGTTGGCAAGCACCATACCCGCGAGGAAGGTGCCAAGTGCCGGGGATAATCCTGCTACGTCCATCAATAGGGCAATCCCGACCACCAGTAGCAAGGCTGTAGCTGTAAAGACTTCCCTTAGTTGTGCTGAAGCGACAAAACGAAACAATGGCTTGGCCAGGTAGTGTCCACCCATAGTCACAAGTGCCACCGAACCCAGTGTGATGATTGCGCTGGCCCAGCCGGGAAGACCTGTCAGGAAACCACTGTGTTCCGGCGCGTGTACTGAGTCGGAAGTCAAGGCAGTTACGATATCCGGGCTGGATAGCAAGGGTAACAAGGCAAGTATCGGGATGACGGAAATATCCTGAAACAAGAGCACGGCGAAGCTGGCTTTACCTCCATCACTTTTCAAAAGTCCTTTTTCGCTGAGTGTCTGTAATACGATGGCTGTTGATGAACCGGTAGCAATCAACCCTATAGCCAATCCTATCGCCCAAGTGGTTCCACACAACCAGGCAATCAGCCAGATAGCCAAGGTTGTTCCTGCCACCTGAAGCCCACCAAGGCCCAACAATCGGTTCCGCATCTGCCATAACTGGCGAGGTTCCAGCTCCAACCCCACCAGAAACAACATCATGACCACACCGAACTCGGCGAATTCCTGGAGTTTATGCGTTTCAATTCCCAACAAACCGATCAGTGGCCCGATAACCATACCCGCAATCAGGTAGCCGAGTACGGAACCCAACCCAAAGCGCTTAGCAAAAGGAACTGCAATAACACCGGCGCAAAGGAATATAAACGTGTAAAAGAGCAGGCCGTCCAACGGATTACCCTGCCATCAGCCGAAGTTTATCCTTGTCACGCATTTGCATATCAAAACTCCTGTCGAGTCGGACGGAAAAGAATTTCGTTGATATCAACGTCCTCCGGTTGGCTGATGGCGAATAACACACAACGTGCGAAGCTGTCGGCAGGAATAGCATTTTGCTCATAAAATGACTGCATCACCGTTGCCATACCTTCAGCTTTGGTTGAGGCGGGCAATTCGGTGTCCACGGCGCCTGGTGAGAGAATGGTTGAGCGAATATTGTAGGGTTTGATTTCCTTGCGTAATCCTTCAGATATAGCGCGAACGGCAAATTTACTGGCGCAGTAAACAACACCGCCTGCACTTACAAGGTGACCGGCAACGGAGGAAACATTGATGAACTGTCCACTTTTCTGCACTTTCATCTGTGGCAATGCGGCAGCAATGCCGTGAAGAACACCCTTGATGTTCACATCAATAGTCTGATGCCATTCATCTACACGTAGCATTTCCAATGGAGCCAAAGGCATGACTCCAGCGTTATTCAACATGACATCAATGCGACCATAAACTTCTATAGCTCGATTCACCAACGCTTGCACTTGTGAGAGCTCTGTAACGTCGGTTTGCATTATGGCTTCGTCCCTCATACCCAATTCCTGAGCCAGTGCTTTTAGACGATCCAGCCGTCGAGCACCGAGCACAACTTTGGCACCGGCTTTAACCAGATGGCGAGCTGTCTCCGCCCCTAACCCACTGCTACCGCCGGTTATTACGACAATCTTGTTTTCGATATTTCGTGTCATGGTTTTTCCTCCGTTTGTCTCATAGTTTTAGCAATCGTTCTGCGTTGCCGTAAGCAATAAGTGCCTTCCCGGTATCACTGATAGGCAAGTTTTCAATAAAGGCTCGTGCTCCATCCAGGCTCTGGTAGGGATAATCAATCGAGTACAGAATGCGCTCGGCGCCCATTAAGGAATAGATGAATTGGAAGTGTGGCAGTGTCAGCATGCCACTTGGAGAAACGTAAACATGCTCGCGGTAAGTCTGTACGATTGGGCGTTTGAGTCCTGAAGCCTCCCGTGGAATTGAATCCTCGAGCCTCTGCAGGTAAAAGGGCACCATCTCTCCCCAGTGTCCACTGATCACTTGCAGATCCGGGAAACGGTCAAATACCCCCGCAAGCAACATGCGCACAACTTGAATACCCGCTTCGTTATGCCAACCCCAGGCAAACATGGACAAGCGTGCACTGAGCTCACGATCAAAGCCTCCATAATACGGCTCTTGCACGACGGGTAACGTTAAGCCCGGGTGAACATACAGAGGCACTTTCAGCTCATTAAGAGACGCCAGAACAGGTGTGTAAAACGGATCATCCAAAAATGTTTCACCCGGTCTGCCGTTGATCAATACGCCCTTGAGTCCCAGTTCTTTCACCGCGCGCTCCAGTTCGAGTGATGCCACTTCGGGTACCTGCCATGGCAAGGTCGCAAAACCTGCAAAGCGTGTGGGATTTGCCTGAATTGCCTCAGCCAATCTGTCGTTGGCGGCGCGGTTAAGGTCAATGGCCTTTTCGTTGGAAAGCAGCTGTGGAAATCCACCGTAGGAAAGCACTTGCATGTCGATGCGGGCCTCGTCCATATCGGCCAGGCGTGCGACCCCCATGTCCAAACATTTTCGTGTAGATTCGCTTGGTGCAATTACATGTGGGCGCGTGGAGTCAGTAACATGCTGACCGTCCACAAAGCGACTTCCCCACCCGGACAGGAAAGGCGCTTCAGACGCAACCAACTCACGTGTGGCAGCACTTATGGCGGGATCAAGGATATGTTCCTCAACACAGATTAGTTTCATTGTGCCAGTACTCTGCCTGGGTCTGAGCCTGGACGAACAACCAACTAAAGGCAAAGTACAAAGGCTTGTTGCGATTTTGAGAAGCTGTCTGCGGCTCGCCATAATGATTAAGAAAGTAAGGCGTCACGTAACTTTTCGCCAAGACTCGCAGCTGACTGCGGGTTCTGACCAGTGATAAGGCGCCCATCCACTACTACATTGTTGGCCCAGTTAGCGGCATTCTGATGTTGCGCACCGCGTTCATTAAGAGTGGAAGCAAGCAAAAAAGGCACTACATGTGTGGATTGCACCTCTTCTTCTTCGCTATCAGTAAATGCGGCGACCTTTTTACCCTCGATCAGCAGACGGCCGTCAGAGCGGATCGCGTTCACCAAAGCTGCAGGACCATGACATACCGCCGATACAATACCTCCGGCAGCATCGATATCACGAATCGCCTTTTGCACTGAGGCGTTATCAGGGAAATCCCACATAGTGCCGTGACCACCGGCAAAAAAGATGGCCGAGTAATGTGAAGGGTCAATGTCGTCAATACATTGGGTATTGGCAATCTCATGACGAAAATCCGCATCGGCCCAAAAGCGGGCGATAACAGGGTCATTCATATCTTCCAATCCATCCAGCGGAGCATCTCCACCCTTGATAGACGCAAACTCCACAGCTATACCTGCATCTATCAGCTTTTCCAATGGATGTGTCACTTCGGCCAGGTTGTAACCAGTGGGGATACCTGTGTCACCCTTCACCGCACAACTGGTAACTACAAAAAGAACCGGCTTGAGTTCAGATGTTTGTTTTTTCATAGACGTAATTCCTCTATTAATTTGCAGCGGTATTGAGGTGTGCTTTAAAGAACGTTACGAGTTTCGTTACGGCTTGATTCACGTACCCGGGTTGGTCATATAAGGCAATGTGTGTAGCACCCTCGATTTCAAAGAGTTCCTTCGGCCCCCTGGATAAGGTATAGGCCTGGTCACTGTAGACCTTGGTGTCGGCATTACTGCCAGCGATTAACAACATGGGTTGAGTCAGAAAGATCGGGATTAAGTTAAAGCACGAGAACGCCAGCATTTTGTCCAGACTGGTGAGCAGAAAACGTCCTTTAGCATTGGGGTGTTGACCGCGAGCAGTTCTGTAGTACTCGTAACCTTCACGGAGCATTGTTGGGGTGTTTTCGTTAATGTCTTCCAAGCGCTCCGGGACAAAGGGAACATAAGCAGCTTGAGCTCCATTTGCCTCCATGCTTCGCTGTATGGATGCAGATCCAAGCGTTTTGATAAGTTCAGAATCAGGGATTTGTTTACCAAAAAAACTTCTTGCCGCCTCTCCCATGGGGGTTGCGCTGATTCCGGCAACCACCTTAAAACGGCGTTCGGTTTGCGCTGCGGCGATTGCATAACCTCCTCCAGCACAAACACCAAACACGCCCATTTGGTCAAGATCAACATAAGGAAGTGTTGCGAGAAAATCTGCTGCGCAGCGGGCGTCCTCTACTCGTACTGAAGGGTCTTCAAGAAGGCGTGGCTCACCGCCACTTTCACCCTGGTAGGATGAGTCGTATACGACTACAACAAATCCATGCTCAGCCAGCTTACTGGCATAAAGGCCTATTGTTTGTTCTTTCACACCTCCGGCCGGGTGTATCCCTACCAGTGCAGGATACTTTTTATTACTCTGAAATCCCTCGGGCAGATGAAGGTGCGCAGAAATCATAATATTTCTGTTAAAAAAGGAAACCGTCTTAGGCATAACAAGGACTCCAAGTTGGAAAATAAGTACCAAACCCTGAGCGCGCAGTGCAGCTATCCAAGCCCCCGGGAATTTGGATTCATATCGTTTATTGAAACCAGGTTGGGCAAATCAAGCGTTGCCGGGAGCGAAGAGAATTTCCCAGTTGGTAAAGGGACCTAAAGGGATTACATCCCAGCCGATAAGCCCAGCCTTGGCCAGGGGGAATGCAGCCAAAGCTTTTTTTGCTGCTTCAACTGAATCAGCTTCGGCAATAATGGCAACACCGGGGCGATCCTGACGAAAATAAATGTCCCGAATGACACCACTTTTATAGAGTTGCCACCCATGACGGGCTTCGTCCTTCATATGAGGTTGATACTGATCCATAGTTACGTCAGGTTGCGGGATATCAAGGCAAAGAAATTTCATCGGTAGGTCTCCTGCTGGTTATTGTGAAAATAGAATCATGGCTGTGATTTGTGGCATTCCCGGCATCTTCCTGGATAAGGATATAAACTGGAAGTAGTGTATAAG
>CBFGPN010000100.1:0-14336 GCA_965650675.1 uncultured Cellvibrio sp. | reverse complement strand
TGACGTTTTTAAAAAACCAAATCAAAATTTAACGCCTTTATTCAGAAATTGTTCATATCGATTGAACAATTTCTGAATAACATTTTCAATTCGAATAAAATCCTTTCGTAACTCCGCAATCCAATACAAAACAGTCTTGATTAGCTAATCAATTTTCGTTTTCTTCAGCCGAAGGATTTTTTATGCAAAAACTTGTTGTGTTTAATCTGACACTAATCTGCTTGATGGGATGCACCTCATCACAAGAATCCCGCCAGATCACAAACTCCGATAAATCAATCCCTGCCATATCAGAAGAAGCGATTCCCGGCCCAACCAACACCTCCTCCGAAGTCAAAAAAGTCAAAGTGGCAAAACCGGGCATAGATCCCATGAAAGTAGCTAATGGCATAGTGGATGTGTGGGTTGATGGCAGACTCGAAACTGATTTATTGGATAAAGAAAACCCTGTTCATGTATTGGTAGACGATGCTATTGAAACAAGCGCAGAACATCTGGACACAGAAAGGAATTACGAAAACAGGACCGAAACATCAAAATAAAAAGTTATTTTCTACCTTTAAATGTTTAAATATAGTTATTTTAGGTATTTTATTTACCCAATAAATTGACTTAATGATTTTAAGGTATATATTTACCTTAAAACGTTATTTTTATTATTTAAAGGTAATTTATAACCCACTATGGCTATTAAATCACCATCAGCAAGCGACCTTGCATCCATGAGTAATCTGGCTGTTGCCGCTGAAATAGGCCAAAGGCTGG
Source organism: uncultured Cellvibrio sp. (assembly GCA_965650675.1). Lineage (GTDB taxonomy): Bacteria > Pseudomonadota > Gammaproteobacteria > Pseudomonadales > Cellvibrionaceae > Cellvibrio. Next base: position 13,571 of record CBFGPN010000100.1, on the reverse strand, counting down.
AACGACTGCGGCTGGAGCGAAATATTTCACAACAGCTGTTATCAGAGGAGATAGGTATTACCCCCAAAAGCTATCGCCAATTGGTAGCAGGGAATGGGAAGCTTGAAAACATGATTGCCGCCATGCGTGCGTTGAATTGCCTGGATCAGCTTGATGCATTTCTGCCCGCCCCTACCCCAAGTCCTATTGCCCAGTGGAAACAAAAAGGCAAAGAACGCAAACGGGCAAGATCCAAAAAAGAAATCAAACACGACGATACAAAGGAGATTGATTGGTAATGCAAAATCTTGCAGAAGTTTATCTATGGGGAAAACAAGTGGGTGTTCTGGCATGGAACCCGGATACATCCACTGCTGCATTTGAGTACTCAACCGAATGGAAACAAACAGCTGTGCAAATTGCGCCTTTGCATATGCCGAATGAACAAAATTCATCGCGCATTTTCGAATTTCCCCAGCTCAATTTTGATACTTACAAAGGATTGCCCGCCTGCTTCGCCGACACGCTTCCGGATGATTTTGGTAACGCCGTAATTAATGCCTGGTTAAGCCGTAATGGTCGCAACCCAAATAGTTTTAATCCGCTTGAGCGTTTGCTCTACACAGGTTCACGCGGCATGGGCGCACTGGAATATAAACCGGCTATTCGCTCATTCAACAATCCAACCCATAAACTGGAGTTGGAATCGCTACTGAATATGGCGCAACAAATTCTTGACCAGCGTCATCAATCCCAACATAGCTTGTCGCAAAAAGAGGATTTGAGCGGAATTCTGCAAGTAGGAACCTCTGCAGGGGGTGCCAGAGCAAAAGCTCTGGTTGCACTGAATACCGGGCGCACTGAAATTCGATCAGGTCAGGTTGATGCACCAACAGGCTTTGAACACTATTTATTAAAATTTGATGGTGTTGTTGAACGCAGCTCCGAACGCGAAACTTTTGGTGATCCACAAGGTTTTGGTCGCATGGAATATGCCTATTATTTAATGGCGATCGATTGCGGCATTAATATGTCACCCTGCGAATTATTGGTAGAAGGCAAACGTGCGCATTTTTTAACAAAACGATTTGATCGAATCGGCAATCAAAAAATTCATTATCAATCCTTATGTGCAATGGATCATGCCGATTATAAAAAACCGGGGCAGTACAGCTACGAGCAACTCTTCGCTGTAGCTCGACAATTACGGTTGACGCGCAAGGAAGCTATCGAAATTTACCGAAGAATGGTATTCAATGTAGTGGCACGAAATCACGATGATCACACAAAAAATATAGGATTTTTATTGGCAACCCCCAATCAAAACTGGCAGCTGGCTCCTGCATTCGATATTGCCTACAGTTACAAACCTGGCTCCTCCTGGGTAAACTCTCATCAAATGTCACTGAATGGCAAGCGTGATAATTTTACAATGGAAGACCTGTTAATTGTGGCCAAGCTCATCAGCAATTTTACCAGCGAAGCAAAAGACATTATTGAACACACCGTAAATATCGTTAAAAAATGGCCTGAATATGCTGAAAAATCGGCGGTTGATTCCAATTTTTCACAAGTCATTTATCAACATCTGCGATTGGATTGGTCATAATCAATGAATAATTCAAATAAAAAAACAATCCTTTCGATTTTCTCTCTGATCATTCCATATCTTATAAGTGGTAATGCAATTGCAGAAGAAATCCTTTATGGCAATGTTATTGTCGATAAAGTGGGCACGGTTTACGACGGCGATACTTTTTCCGTTTCCATCAACCAGTGGCCTGCCATTATCGGTAAAAATATTCCGGTGAGATTAAAGGGTGTTGATACTCCGGAAATGAAAGGCGCCTGTTATCAGGAGATTTTAAAAGCACGGGAAGCCAAAAAGTTTACTGTGCAGCGTTTACGCAGTGCCAAAAAAGTCGAACTGAAAAATATGAGCCGCGACAAATATTTTCGCATCGACGCCGATGTATTTATCGACGGCAAAGATTTAGCCGGTGAACTCATAAACAACCGTTTAGGTGTTACTTATTCAGGCGGAATTAAAATCGATTGGTGCACGCCTTCGACTAAGTAGTGAATGAATTTTCACATAAATTTTATATCGAAAATAATCATGCTAAAAATATTTTTACTTTTTATTGTCACTGCATTGGCAGAAATTATTGGTTGCTTTCTGTCCTATCTTTGGTTGCGAAAAGGTGGGTCTATTTTATTATTGATTCCCGCCGCACTTAGTTTAGCGATTTTTGTCTGGTTGTTGACTTTACATCCCGCTGCCAGTGGTCGTGTTTATGCTGCTTATGGAGGGGTTTATATAGCAACGGCTCTTGCGTGGTTGCAATTTGTAGAGGGCATTAAATTATCAACTTATGATTGGCTGGGTGCAGGGATAATCTTAATAGGCACAGTGATTATCATAATGGGATGGAAGTCATCCTGAAAAAATTAATCTACTAATAAAAACTCACTTGGTAAAAGTGCTTTATGCGTAATTCTTACCTTTTTAATTTCCCCGTTAAACCAATGAATCTGATTCATGCGGGCACCAATTGATGTTTTGGCGTTTTCAGGAATCGGCAAATATTTCACCTTCCCTTCCAGTTCTTTTTGGCCGTTGACGAATGAAACAAAATGTTGGTCTTTGTAGGTTATGGCTGCATGAAACCACTCGTCAATCGGATGCACTTTGGTGGAATCAATTAAGGTTAAATTTGAATGATCAGATTTAATGTAAGCGTCCAGGTACCATTGTTTTTTATCATTCAACCGTAACTCAATCGTTAAACGTCGATTGGGGTTATCTGTCGATTCAATATGGAAAAAACGCGGCTCCCAATTTTTGGGGTAAACATCATAAGGCTTGAAAATAATTTCTACGGTAAATTCTTTGGCGCCTGCCAGTGGATTATTATCCACCAGTAATCTGTCACCATCACCATCAAAACGAACTGATTCAGTTGCAGTCATTAATTGAGGATTACCTTCAACCTGCGTGGGTAAATCGGCAATAGAGGTTAAAGAATTAATTGGCCAGATCAGGCTATCCGATCTGGTCAATATTTGTGAATTGCAGGCTGTGATTAAAAACACTGCACAAATCAGTAAACATTTCATTTTTATTCAATATCGATCAATTAATAATTATTGAGCGAATTATCGATAATTCTCCAGGTGATTGTCCAGTTTTCTGGCAACATCACCGGGCGATCCGGTATTTCTTGCCAATAAGTGATAAGCCACAGGGACAAAAAACAGTGTTAAAAAAGTAGCGATCAACACCCCGGAAATCACCACCACACCAATCACAAAGCGGGTTTCAGAACCAGCTCCTGAACCAATGACCAAAGGAACTGCTCCGGCAACTGCCGTTAAACTGGTCATGAGTATCGGCCTTAAACGTGCCGATGCCGCTTCTAATAAAGCTTCTGTAAACTCGACACCTCTGTCTCGCAACTGATTGGCAAATTCAACAATTAAAATTCCGTTTTTGGCTGCCAAACCAATCAACATAATTAAACCAATCTGCGAATAAAGATTGAATGTGCTACCGGTAATAAATAAACCGATTAATCCACCCAAAATAGCCAAAGGTACAGTCAACATAATAACGAAAGGGTGAATATAACTTTCAAATTGTGCAGCCAACACCAAAAAAGTGACCAGAATGCCCAACAGGAAAATAAACATCACTGAATTACCCGCTGTTTGGAAGTCGCGGGACAAACCACGGTAATCAATAATAACTTTTGAGGGCAAATGTTCGCGCGCCAATTGATTAAGATGTGTCAAAGCTTCGCCCAAAGTCAAATCGCCAGATAAATTGGCATCGATAGTTAATGAACGCATACGGTTGTAACGATTTAATCGGCTGGCATCCGCTACTTCTTTTAAGGTAACTAAATTGGAGAGTGGAATTAATTGCCCTGAACGCTCGGATCGAACATACATATTTTGCAAACTACCAATCGTGCGTTGTTCATCACGCGCGCCTTGCAAAATAACATCGTACTCTTCCCCGTCATCGATATAAGTTGTCGCACGACGTGAGCCCAACATAGTTTCCAGTGTTCGACCAATATTGTTCACGCTGACTCCCAAATCAGCCGCACGATTGGTATCAATCATTACTTCAACTTGCGGTTTGGTTTCTTTGTAATCCCAATCAATTCCAATTAATCCAGGATTATCTTTTTCCAATTTTTCCAACAAAATATCCCGCCATTGACCCAACTCTTCATAAGTACCACCACCCAATACAAATTGAACCGGCTTTTGTACTTGTGAACCAAAACCTTGACGCATAATAGGAACAGCAGAAACGCCAGGCAAATCTGATAATTTTTGACGGATTTCATCCATCACCACAAATGAATTACGACGTAAACTCCAATCATTCATTACCGCAATAATCATTCCGCTATTAAAACTTTCAATCGCTCCAAACGCGCGCGGTGCACGCACCATCATTCGGGTGATTTCTCCGGAATCAACATACTTCATCATCCGGTTTTCAATTTCATTCATATACTCTTCCATGTAGGCATAACTGGCTCCTTCGGGGCCATTCACCATCACAAAAAATGTTCCTCTATCTTCTTTGGGAGCGTATTCAGAAGGAATTTTAAAAGCAAGAAACCCGCTTAATGCGATCAATAATACAAAACACAAACTCACCCATTTCTTATGAGTGATGCAAAATAAAATAGAAGTTTGATATTGTTTTCGCAAACGCAACATCAACTCATCAATATTTTCTACCAATCGACTTCGCTGACCTGCAGGATGTAAAATTTTTGATGACAGCATGGGTGACAAGGTCAAGGCTATGAGCGCAGAAAACCCAACAGCCGCCGCCATGGTAATCGCGAATTCTGAAAATAATCTGCCTATATCGCCTTTCAAAAATACGATAGGAACAAATATTGCGACCAACACCAGAGTTGTCGCGATAACAGCAAATCCGACTTCACGCGCACCATCATAGGCAGCAAGTAGTGGCGGTTTCTTTTTTTCTTCTATATGACGAACAATATTTTCCAACACCACAATTGCATCGTCCACAACCAAGCCAATCGCTAACACCAATGCCAGGAGCGTTAACATATTTACTGAAAAATCCATGGCCGCCAGCACAATAAAAGTAGCGATGATGGAAACAGGAACAGCAACTGCGGGAATTAACATTGCACGAACGCTGCCCAGAAATAAATAAATCATTAGAATCACCATAAAAATGGCAATGACAATGGTGATATAAACTTCATGTATTGCGCGTTCGACAAATATGGAACTATCGTAACTGTCTTCCAGACTCATGCCTTTGGGCAAATTGGCATTGATCATATCGCGTTCGGCTTTTACACCACGAGCCACATCAATAGTATTAGCTGTTGATTGTTTGACAATACCAATTCCCACTTGTGTCGTGCCATTGCCGCGAAATAAATTACGATCCTCTTCAGTACCTTTTTCAACTTTTGCAATATCTGCCAAACGAATTAAATGCCCATCATCACCGCGTTTGACGACGAGCTGTGAAAACTGATCAACTGTTTTGTAAGAACGCGCCATACGTAAAGTAAATTGTCGTTCAAGTGATTCAATGCTACCAGCAGGCAATTCAATATTTTCCGAACGCAACGCCGTTTCAACATCATTGACGGTCAGGTCTCGCGCAGCCAATGCTTGCCTGTCTAACCAAATGCGCATGGCATAACGTTGTTCGCCGCCAATTCGCACGCGCGCAACACCGTCAACTACCGCAAAACGATCGACCAGATAACGCTGTGCATAATCGGTTAGCTCCGGCATAGTCATGCCTTCGCCTTCAAAGTTAAACCAAAGAATGACATCTTCATCTGAACTAACTTTTTGTACTTCCGGCGGATCTGCTTCATCAGGCAAATTTCCTAACGCACGCGCAACTCTGTCGCGAATATCATTTGCAGCAGAATCCATATTATGTCCGGTCTCGAATTGTACCGTGATATTGGATACCCCATTTTCGCTGGATGATTCTATATAACGAATACCCTCAACACCCGAAATACGATCTTCAATAACTTTGGTTATACGCGTTTCAACAATTTGTGCAGCGGCACCGGGATAATTGGTGCGAATAGAAACAACCGGAGGATCGATATTAGGGTATTCGCGCAAAGTTAATCGTTCAAATGAAACCAATCCAAATGCAATTAACAGTATTGAAATAACTGACGCAAAGACTGGTCGCTTAATGGAAACATCGGATAATTTCATAATAATTTGGCCTCGGCTTTTTCAGTCGGGATCAAATCAGAAAGATGTGATTCAGCAGGAGTTACTGATGCCGGTTTTTCTTCGGATAATATGTTAATGGATTGGCCTGCACGTAGTTTTTGCACACCATGCGTAACAACTTTATCCCCTTCCGCCAACCCTGAAGTAACTTCAACAGAGCCCACCAAGCGCTGACCTATTTCTATTTTTTTTCTTTCTACGATTAATTTTTTTTCTGCCGATTCTTTAACAACAAATACAAAATTATTACTGGCCAATGGCATTAATGCGGCTTCGGAAATAACCAGGGATTGTCTTTCTTTGGTTTGTAGTGTCACTTCCATTAGCATGCCTTGCTTTAATTCATAATCAGGGTTTTCCAGAATAGCGCGCACTTTAATTGCACGCGTGACCGGATCAATTTGATTATCAACACTGGAAACCTTTCCAATCAATATTTTATTATTCAGATCACGTGCTTTTGCTTTAACACTTAAGCCATTCGAAAGACTGCTGAGATAGATTGATGGCACAGTGAAATCCAATTTCATTTTTGAATCATCATTTAAAGTCGTGATCACGTCACCCGGAGAAACCAGAGCACCAACACTGACTTGTCGCAAGCCAACAACACCGGAAAAAGGTGCCTGCAACAATAAATCTTTCAATCGCGATTCCAATGCATTGTATCTGGCTTGCGCGGCTTCATATTCACGTAACCGTTGATCCAACAATGATTGCGATGCTGCGCCACTTTTTGCCAAAGCATCAACCCGCTCCCACTGTTTTTTTGCCTCTTCTGAATTCACTCTGGCTTCAGCCAACAACGCACGCTCCTCGTGACTGGTCATTTCCACTAAAATATGGCCTGACTTGACCCGCTGGCCATCATGGAAATTAATCCCCGTAATTTTCTTATTGAGATTAGCGGTAATTTCTATCGATTCATTAGCATACAAACTGCCTATGGCCTCCAATTCGGTTTGTATTGGAAGCAAAGCAACTGGCTGCACTATGACATCAACAGCTCTATCACTTTGTGCAAATACATTTGCAGACAAGAGAATCGATACAAAAATAATGGCGTATTTCATGAATTGCTCTCTGAAATTGTGATGAATCATCATACCTTTAATTGTAGACAGATTTGAAAGCATAAAATTATTTAACCCAGCTTTACATTTTTTGAAAAAATGAATTTTATGACTCCAAAACCTTTTTCATCGCCATCCACCAGCACGCAAAACGTTTGTGCAATAAGCTTTCTTGTACACTCGGAACAAACAATCGGGCACTGATTGAACAGTTCCAGTTGTCAGGCCGATTAGCTGTGAGATAAGCAATACCCTGTAAACTGGCTTCGGGATTTTCACTGACATTTACAGGCAAGCGGGTTAAATCCGCCAATAATTGACAGAACTTATCAGACTGACTGAAGCCTCCGCTGAAATGAATCTTCATCAAGCTGTTATCCACATTCATTTTTTGCAGATTAATCATCAATAAAAATAAAATGGATTCCAACCAAACAGCGACCTGCTGCAAAGGTGACAACAAACCTGAAAATCGGGACTCAATATCCGTCCGCCAAAAGGGTGCGCCCAAACCACCTTGAGTGTTGATCAAATAATCTGCTGTACCTAATGGAATTGATAAAGCCTGCGCAATAATTTCCGGCGTAATCTGCAATCCCGATTCTTGTTCAATAAATGGAATAGCTGCCGCAGAGCCATTCACAGTAGCTTCCCAAGCGTAAAGATTATCACCAGTATTTTTGCCAATCCACAGCGGGCTAATTAATAAACCTTCCGGTGGATTTTTATCCTGTGAAACTCGCTGAATAAAAGCACCCGTGCCAATATTAATGTAAGCCGTGTTTTTATCCGGCATACCATTTGCGAATAGCGATGCACCCTGATCACGTGCGCAAACACGAAAATCAACGACATAATTATTTAAAATTAATTGCCCAAAATTATCCTGATGCCATTTACATTCAGGCAAGATCGATTGCGGAATTGAAAATAAATCCAATAATTGTGAATCCCAGTTAGCAGATTGGATATTCCACAGCAATGTTCGTTGCGCATGACCAGGATCTACCCCATTTTTTTTACTTGCCAGATGCCACAAAATAAAACAGACAATCGGGCCTGCAGTCAATTGGTTATCGATTTGCGCTGACTTAACACTTTGCAGATTATCCAAACACCAACGAATTTTACTGGCGCCATAATGGGGAGAAAAACGCAACCCCGTCAGTTGTTGAACCTGCTGATGTGTCATTTTTAGCTGATTAAGATAAGCTTTTCCGCGTGTATCCTGCCAACTTAATACTGCACTCAGCGGCTCTCCAGTTTTGTTATTCCAGCAGAGTAATGAAGAGCCCTGCCCTGAAAATCCAGCAGCTTTTATGTTGTTGACCTGATCACCTAATTGATGTTGAATTTTTTTAATTGAATCCAAAATGCCCCGTAAGATTTCCCGGGGATTTTGCTCTATATGCTGTTGGCCATGAAAATCAATAATTTGTGTTGCGCAGGGTGATTTTTCCTGAGCAATAATATTTCCTCTCGAATCAAAAACAGCAACACGTGTGCTTTGCCCACCCTGGTCGATCACTAAATATAATTCAGTCATTTACTCTCCTTTTGTTCCACCGCCTACCTTTTTCAAAGAGAAGCGCCATAAAAAAAGCGGCTTGCGCCGCTTTTGATTATTCATTCGGTTTTGGTATAAAACCGCCGTAGGGAAAGGGAGTCACTTTATCGCCCGATTTCACTTCGGTGACTTTAACAATTCCTTCTTTTTCCACTTCATCAATACGAATAATCGCATGCATTGGAATATAAGAACGCTTCACACCAGCAAATTCATTTTTCAATTTCTCTTCCGCAGGATCAACCAATAATTGACTGCGCTCACCAAATACCAACTCTTCTATTTCGATAAAACCATACATCTCACTCTGGTAAATCGCAGTACAGAAGATTTCATAGACTTGGGCTTGGTTAAGAAAGATAACTTTGTATACGGGTTTGTTGGCCATAAATATCAATTACTCGAAAAACAGATTCAATCAAGGGCGCGCAGAATACCATAAGTTTTCCTCATTCACGCCCGGTTACAGGCATTTCATCCAAAGATCCAGCATTCAGATTAGTCCATGGATGCTATTTACCCTATACTTCGCGCCTCTTTTATCACCATCTATTGACCTGCTTATGAATTTCGCATCCCTTGGCCTTGCGCCAGAACTATTGCATGCCCTTAAAGTTATGGGATTTAAAACCCTGACACCGGTTCAGGAACAAGCCATTCCCGCTGCTCGCAGAGGCATAGACCTGCTCACCACCGCGCAAACCGGCACTGGTAAAACCGCTGCCTACTGTTTGCCGGTGTTGCAACAAATGCTGGAAAAGCCCAAATCAGCTGAATCGGGCTTTGTTCGTACATTAATATTGGCGCCAACCCGCGAGTTGGTTGAGCAAATCGCCAAAACCATGCAATCTTTCGCGCAATTTACCCCACTCAAAATTGTCGCTATTTATGGCGGAGTTAAAGTCACCAATCAAAGCGCAAAATTACGCGCAGGTATCGATATCCTGGTCGCCACACCCGGTCGATTAAAAGAACATATCGAATTGGAGAATATCAATTTAGCGAAAGTGGAATTTGCAGTCCTGGACGAAGCGGACCGCATGTTGGATATGGGTTTCGTTAACGATATGCACGCATTGTTAACCAGCATTACTCGCCCGCATCAAACTTTATTTTTTTCCGCAACCGGTTCGCCGCTGGTCACCAATTTATCCAAACAAGCGATGAACCGCCCTACCCTTATTACGGTGAGCAAACGCAACTCGGTTGCCGACACAGTCAATCATCTGCTGTACCCCGTCGATTCAACACGTAAATACGAATTGTTTTTACATTTGCTGCGTACAGAAAATTGGTATCAAGTGATGGTTTTCAGCAGCACACGCGAAGAAGCTGAAAATTTATTTAAAGCATTAAAAAACGACAAAGTTGAAGCGGCCGTCATTCACAGCGAAAAAACCCAGGGATCAAGACGACGCGCACTGCAAGAATTTAAAGATGGAAAATTACAAGTGCTGGTCGCCACCGAAGTCGCCGCACGCGGTTTGGATATTCAAGGCTTGGATTTTGTCGTCAATCTGGATTTGCCCTTCTTCACCGAAGATTACGTACACCGCGTCGGCCGCACCGGCCGCGCCGGTAAAAAAGGCACCGCCATTTCCTTCGTAACTCCAGCAGAAGAACACCGTATTTCATTAATCGAAGAAGTAATCGACACCAAAATCAAACGCGAAAAAATCAAAGGCTTCGAAACCACCGAAACCGTTGTTAAGAAAATTGAAAAACCCAAAAGCGGATTACTGAAACTCGCGAAAGAGAAACCGAAAAAGCCAACTGTGGGGAAAAGCAAAACTACAGGTCAAACTAAAACCAGCTCAAGATCAAAACCTGCAGTGGGGAAAGTGGTGAAAGCTAAGAGTAAAGTTGGTGGTGATAAAACTATCGCTAAACCGAAGAAGGCTCCCACTAAAAAACGTTGAAAAATATCGCGTTTATTTTTCTTTGGATACCTCGGTCTCGCCGTAGGGCGGGTCAAGACCCGCGCGGCACCCAAGCCTGAATTTTTGATAATTTTTGCTTTATAAAATTATTAATATTTTTCATCTGTTGATAGACGTCACTTCGCACACGCGGGTCTTGACCCGCCCTACTTCTACCGTTTTTTGGAGTTTGAGTTTTTAGATATTTGCGAACAATTTTGTCGGAAGTCGCTGCGCTCTTCCAACCTACGGGCGATTACTCGCCCAAATCATCATCCTCATCCGATACATCCGCATGTTGTGCGAGACGGCCACGCGGTTTTCTTAATGCGGGTTTTGCCATAATCTCGACATAAAAGCTGGTAGCGCTTTGGGCGATTGCAGTATCCAGATGTGCGAATAAATCTCTGAGCTTTACGTCTTCGGCTTCAGCTTCGGTGATGCCAAACTTGCAATCGAACAACCAATAATCCGATACCGGCGGCAATTTTTTACGGCGCTCGCGTTTTACGTATTTGCGGATTTCCTGCTTGATTTTGTCGAGCGAGGAACTCGGGTCTTGAGTGTCGAGTTTGAATGTCTTGTTCATGGAAACCTGCAAGCTGGGTGGTTCAGGGGCGCGCATCTTACCGCAATCCCGCTGCTTCGGGGCATTTAAACAGGTGATTCCAACTGGCTAACCCCCTATAATGCGCGCCTCTTTTTTGTGTCTTGTTTAATCAGGTAAGTTGCATGTCTGCCACTGAAGCACCGGTCAAAAAGCTCTATATCAAAACTCATGGCTGTCAGATGAATGAGTATGATTCGTCGCGCATGAAGGATTTACTGGGGGAATCGCACCAGATGGTGCCTACCGAAAACCCAGAAGATGCCGACGTGATCCTGGTGAATACCTGCTCGATTCGTGAAAAAGCGCAAGAAAAGCTGTTCCACGAGCTTGGTCGCTGGAAGAAACTCAAGAAGAAAAACCCCAATTTGATAATCGGTGTGGGCGGCTGCGTCGCCAGTCAGGAAGGTGCAGCCATTGCCGAACGTGCGCCTTATGTGGATTTGATTTTCGGCCCGCAAACCCTGCACCGCTTGCCCGAAATGATGGAAACCCAACGAAACAATGGCGTAGTTGTGGTGGATGTCAGCTTCCCTGAAATTGAAAAATTCGACCGCTTGCCGCAACCCGATGCCGACGGCGTCAGTGCGTTTGTGTCGATTATGGAAGGCTGCTCCAAATATTGTACTTTCTGTGTGGTTCCCTACACTCGCGGTGAAGAAGTCAGCCGCCCGGTGGCTGATGTGATGAATGAAATTCTTCACCTGGCCAAACAAGGTGTGCGCGAAGTGAATTTGTTGGGGCAAAACGTTAACGCGTATCGCGGCGAAGCGGCTGATGGCAGCATTGTCGATTTGGCGGAATTGATTAGCTACGTTGCCGCAATCGATGGCATAGATCGCATTCGTTTTACGACTTCACATCCCGTCGAATTTACTGATGCCTTGATTGATGCTTACAACAATATTCCGCAATTGGTGAGCCATTTGCATTTACCAGTGCAAAGTGGATCCGATCGAATTTTAATGGCGATGAAACGCGGCCACACAGTTTTGGAATACAAATCCAAATTGCGTCGCTTGAAAAAAATTCGCCCGAATATCAGCTTCTCTTCTGATTTTATTATAGGTTTCCCCGGCGAAACCGATGCAGATTTTGAAGCGACTATGAAATTAATTCACGAAATGGATTTTGATACTTCTTACAGTTTTATTTACAGCGCACGCCCCGGCACTCCGGCTGCCGATATGGAAGACAACACACCCGAAGAGGTGAAAAAACAACGCCTGCAAATTCTGCAAGATCGCCTCACTCAACAAGCGCATGCCATCAGTCGCCGCATGGTTGGCAACACCGAACGTATTCTGGTGACTGGCTACTCCAAAAAAGATCCAGGCCAACTCTGTGGCCGCAGTGAAAATAATCGCGTGGTCAACTTCCGTTGTGACAACGCTGATTTAATTGGTAAGTTTGCTGACATCTTAATTGAAGAGGCGTTGACCAATTCATTGCGCGGAAGTTTGGTTGCCTCTGAGTTGGATGTAGATTGGGTTAAATGATCGACTCCCGTGACAAAAAAGAATACGGGAGTCAATTTAATTTACGGTTAAACGCTATTTCTGCACATCAGGTTTAATATCCCCACAATCATTCGAAATCCATTTACCTTCCATTTCAACTTCAAGTGTATGAGGTTTTCCGTCGATGGTTTGGGTCATTATTCCTGTACCCGAATAATGACGTTTGGAGTCAAACACAATTTCACTTTCACCATGACTTGGATTTTCGCCAGTACATTTGTGAATTGCTTTGAAATGATTTTTGGTGATTTGCTTCAGAGTTGATTTACAGTTTTCATCGTCATCAGGAAAATCGCCTCTATCAATTTCAGCCTGGGTAATACATTGTTTGACTTTCGTACCTTCAGATGAAATTTTTACCGCATCATTATGTATTTGTATACTGTCACCCTCTATTTTAACACCTGACTGCGCCATCATAGCTTCCATTTGTTTGCGTTGCTCGGGTGGCATATTGGCCAATTGTTTCTTCATTTCTTCCATGGCTTGTTTCATCTGATCCGATTGCATAGCTTGTAATTCTTTTCCGCTATCACCTGTTAGAGTAAAAGAGTTTTCCCATAAACCGGGCTGCATATCCAACTTTATGGTTTGAGCCAATGCTGAAAAAGAGCAAATCGA
>CBFGPN010000099.1:0-14360 GCA_965650675.1 uncultured Cellvibrio sp. | reverse complement strand
CCATTCGGAAATTGAATAGGCTCCATCAGTTTCAGCACAGTCTGCTTTGAAAATGGCAGACATGCTGCCCATTTCATAACGACGACCTTCATTTGGAGTTAATACAATCGGTTTGCGCATTTTTTATTTCCCGATACATATTTAAAAAAATCTACAATTTAAACGCTAATACCTTATCAATTCTTCGACCATCCATATCGACGATTTCCAAATTCCAATCTTGCAGAGTAATTTTTTCGCCAGCGACGGGAACGCGGCCGATAATGAGCATAATTAATCCGTTGAGTGTTTGGTAATTGCCTTCTTCAGGTAAGTTTTCGATTTTCAGACAATCTTTTAAATCAACAATTGGTAACATTCCGTCAAGTAAAAATGAACCATCGTCGCGACGAATAATATAAGCGTCTTCTTCATTGCCCGAAATAAATTCTCCGGTTAACGCCTCCAGTAAATCCTGCAAGGTAACCAAACCTTTAATAGTTCCATATTCATCGACTACAAACACCATTTGGCTGTGTGATGAGCGGAAAAATTCCAGAAGCTCCATACCAGTTAAGGATTCTGGCACCAGATGACAGGGTTGTACCATGCTCGCCAGATCAACAGTTTGAGTGCGAATTGCTTCGGCCAATAATGCCTTGGCATTAATTACACCAATTAAATTATCATTATTTTTTTCACATACAGGAAAACGTGAATGGGGGGATTGCATAACACGCTTGTAATTTTCTTCTATGGGTAATGCTGCATCAAGATAAACATGCAATATTGCGGCCTTCCAAACGCAATACATTTTTTACCATGGTATGTTCTTGTTGTTCTATTACTCCGGAACTTGAACCTTCATCCAGAATGGCGTGAATATCCTCCTGAGTAACATTTTGATCCTGTGTTTGATTAAACCCCAGCACACGCATCATGGTACGGGTTGAGGCAGATAATAAAAACACAAAAGGTTTGGTGGCTATGGCAAGGATTTGCATCGGCTTTGCCATAAAGCAGGCAATACGTTCAGCACTCACCTGCCCTATGCGTTTAGGTACCAACTCACCCACTACAATTGACAAATAAGTCACCACAACTACTACCAAAACTGTCGCCACATTGTCACTCAGTGACACCGGAATACCGAATGTTTGTAACCAGAGTGCAAAAGGTTCAGCGAGAATCGATTCACCAAAAATACCATTCATTATGCCTATCGATGTAATACCAATTTGCACTGTCGATAAAAATTGCGTGGGATCCTCAGCCAGTTTTAATGCTGCTTGCGCAGAAGAATTGCCTTTTGAGGCCAGCACCATCAATCGCGATTTCTTCGCCGTCACAATTGCAATTTCAGACATGGCAAACAAGCCATTCAACATAATCAAGCCAAGCAGTACAAAGATTTCCATGAATTTTCCGGTAGAAATATCGGCCTTCAAAAATATCGGGGGACTAGAATATCAGAAACACTTGTGAATTAAACATTCTCGATATAAAGCACTATGATCAGAGCAATTCCCAATACAGCCACAATAGCATTAACTGCCATTCCCCACTTTGCAGCATAACCTGGAGGAAACTCTTGAGGATTCAGTGTTTTTAAGATAACTGAATATTGTCTTGCAGAATAAACAGAAGACACCGAACCCAATAAAATAAAAGCCAATCCCAACCAAAATGTCAGTTGGCTATTGCTTGTTTTATCAGGCTCAAACACACGCAATAACAACCCGGCGCGCTCCACCATAAAACCAAACGCAATCAATGCAAGGCTGGTTCTATTCCAAGCCAACAAAGTACGCTCAGCAGCAAATAAAACTCTTGGATCTTTCAGGTCAGACATGGGTTTTCTCTTTATAATTCTGATTAATTTTTATACCATCTGGCTAAATAAAATTTGGCCAATATTAGAGCGATTAATAAAATAAAAAAATTAATCACTGTAAGTATTTCAGGAAAATGAAAAATTTCACCTCTTGTAACCCAACGATGGCCATCGAAAATTAAATTAATTATCAATACCATATAGATCCATAAATAAATGGCTTTTTTCCCTTTAACTGTACAATCCCATATGGAAAACAAAATATAAGTTATTGCAACAGCAACAATGCCCATTTCCAGACTAAAAAATTTAACAGGATCATCACCATAAATACCGACAAGATTTATTATTAAAATAAAGACGGCCTCTATAGCAAATAAAGCAAAGACGACATAAGCAAGCATTGGGGTATTCGATACAAATGATTTAAACATGGCTATAATTTTTATCTCTCTTTAGGTTTTTTTATAAACAGAATTTACACATTCCTGCGCCCATAAACAATCCGATAAAGCGCAGGCAATACTAACAAAGTTAATAAGGTAGAAGAAATTATTCCGCCAATAACAACTGTTGCGAGGGGTCTTTGAACTTCTGAACCAATGCCGGTATTAAATGCCATGGGAATGAAACCCAAACTGGCGACCAATGCGGTCATCAATACTGGCCTTAATCTTGTAAGAGCACCTTCCAGTATTGCGGCGTGTAAATTACCATTTTCTTTCCATAAATTGCGGATAAATGACAGCATCACCAAACCATTTAATACCGCAATACCTGACAGCGCAATAAAACCAACTGCTGCCGAAATAGAAAAAGGCATATCGCGTAACCACAACGCAAAAATACCACCGGTTAATGCCAATGGAATTCCGGTAAAAATAATCAATGCATCTTTAACGGAACCAAAAGACAAGATTAACAATCCCAGCACCATTAATAATGTTAAAGGTACAATAATAGCCAAGCGTTGGTTGGCAGAATTCATCTGTTCAAAAGTCCCGCCATAATCCAACCAATAACCTGCAGGTAAGGTCAATTCCTGTGCAATTTTTAATTGAACTTCGGTAACAAATGAACCCAAATCGCGTTCGCGAACATTCGCTGTCACCACCACCAAACGTTTGCCATTTTCTCGACTGATTTGATTGGGCACAGGAATGAATTCAATTCGTGCAACTTCTGATAAAGGAACATAACCGGGCGCTTGCGCAATTGATATTGGTAAACGCATTAACACATCCGGTTGTATGCGCATATTTTCCGGTAAGCGAATCACCAAATCAAAACGTCTGTCACCCTCAAATATTATTCCGGCATGAGTACCTGCCATTGCAGTGGAAACAGTATCTTGCAAATGCTTCATATCCACCCCATAAGCAGCCATTGATTGACGATTGGGAATCACAGTGATCATAGGCAAACCTGTTACCTGCTCAACACGTGCATCAGCAACACCTTCTATGGATTCAACAATTTCCAGTACTTGATTGGCAGAGTTCAGTAATTGATTTAAATCGTCCCCCATGACTTTTATGCCGAGATCAGAGCGAATACCGGAAATTAATTCATTAAAACGCATTTCAATCGGTTGAGTAAATTCATAATTGTTACCCGGAATTTCTTTCACCGCTTGTTCAATCGCTTTAACCAAATCCTGTTTTGAACGATTAGGATCTGGCCATTGATTGCGCGGTTTCATAATCACAAAATTATCGGCAACACTGGGAGGCATAGGATCAGTAGCGACTTCTGCGGTTCCCAATTTGGCAAATACTTTATCTACCTCCGGAAATTGTTTGATGCGTTCTTCCAATAATTTTTGCATGCCAACAGCCTGATCCAGGCCTGTGCCCGGAATACGCAAAGCGTGCAGTGCTATATCACCTTCATCCAGTTGTGGAATAAATTCAGAACCCAGTCTGGTACTTAACCAACCGCATAACACTACCAATAAAAAAGAAAAACTGATCAACCACCACCGAAATTCAAGTGACATTTTTAATAAGGGTTGATAACAATCTTTTATTTTTCGCATCACAGCATTTTCATGTTCAGCAACTTTCGCCGTCATGAAACACGCAATCGCAGCAGGAATAAAGGTAATGGATAAGACCAATGCAATACTGAGTGCCATCACCACTGTGATTGCCATAGGGTGAAACATTTTTCCCTCAACGCCGATTAAGGTGAAAATTGGCAAATACACCAGAGTGATAATCGCAACACCAAACAAACTTGGGCGAATCACTTCATTGGTAGCATCAAAGGCCAAAGCCAATCGTTCATGCAAATCCATTTTGCCTTGCAACCTCTGTGCTTCAGCCAAACGGCGAATGGTATTTTCGACAATAATTACTGCACCATCCACTATCAAACCAAAATCCAACGCACCCAGGCTCATTAAATTGGCTGAAACACCGGCTTGCACCATTCCACTAATTGTCATCAACATAGTGATGGGAATGACTGCAGCGGTGATTAAGGCTGCACGAAAATTTCCCAATAGAAAAAATAATACGGCAATAACCAGCAATGCACCTTCAAGTAAATTTTTTTGTACAGTTGCAATAGTTTTATCGACCAACCGGGTTCGGTCATAAACGACTTGCGCAATAACACCTTCAGGTAAAGAGGCATTAACTTCTTTAAGCTTGATAGAAAGTTGGTAAGCAACACTGCGTGAATTTTCACCCATCAACATCATCGCAGTACCCATCACAACTTCTTCACCATTTTGTGTTGCGGCACCAGAACGTAATTCCTTGCCAATTACAACATCAGCAAGGTCGCTAATCCTGATTTTGACACCTTCGCGCTCTGCAACAATCACATCGCCAATATCATCTATATTATTGAGTTGACCCTGTGTGCGAATCAGCCATTGCTGGCCTTGTGTTTCGATATAACCTGCCCCCTGGCTTTGGTTATTGCGTTCAAGCGCTTCACGGATTTGATCCAGACTGATTTGCAAATGAATTAATTTTTCCGGCCTGGGTGTTATGTGATATTGCTTGTTGTAACCACCAATGGTGTTGATTTCAGTTACACCTTTAACCTGCAGTAATTGTGGACGAATAATCCAATCCTGAATTTCCCTTAATGCCATCGCATCGTATTGTTGTTGTGCATCCGGTTTTGCTTCAACGGTGTACATAAAAATTTCACCCAAACCGGTTGCCAATGGCCCCATTTCCGGCTCAATACCTGAAGGCAGTAAATTTTTTATTTGCACCAAACGTTCACTGATTAATTGCCGCGCAAAATAAATATCAGTGCCATCTTCAAACACTACAGTGACTTGTGACAAACCATAACGTGATAGTGACCTTGTATAAGCCAGTTTTGGTAAACCATAAAGTGCCGTTTCAATGTGCCAGGTAATTCGCTGTTCACTTTCCAGAGGAGAATAACCCGGTGCCTGGGTATTAATTTGTACTTGTACATTGGTGATATCAGGAACTGCATCAATAGTTAAACGTTGATAGCTAAAAATCCCCGTCATAATCAGGATCGACAGTGTAAACATCACCAAGAAGCGTCGTTCAATTGCAAAACGCAATAGATATTCAATCATCGTTATTCTCCTTAATGGTCATGTGCTGCGCCGGATTTTTCCAAATCGGCTTTTAACAAATAACTGTTTTCAACAACATACTCATCACCTGATTTAATACCGCTGAGCACTTCGGTAAATTTTCCATCCGTTTTACCTAATTCCAACGGACGAATTTCATAGGTATTTCCTACTTTGATAAATACCACCTGCCAATCACGAAAAGTTTGTAAAGCACGATTATCTACCCGCAATTCAACCGGAATTTTTTCAACCGATACTTCAGCTACGACTGCTTCATTGGCAAGCCATTTTTGTTGTTGATTGTCTACGGCAATTCTCACCAGTGACGTTGATGAATGATCAATATCAGGCAGTATGGATTCTACTTTGCTGAAAATCTGTTGCTGTTGATGCTGAATAACAGCCGTCTGACCTGCTTTTATTTGTATCGCGTCTTTTGCAAACACATGCAGCAGTGCAGTCATCTGACGATCATCAACAATTCTGATAAGAGTATTATTTTCTGTTATTTCTCCTGGATTAATATTTCGCTCTACCACTTTTCCTGCAATAGGTGCGGTGACGTTATAGAGACTTAAACTGTCGTTAGCCTCAATACTTAATAAAACATCACCGACATTCACATAATCACCCAGTGCTATATTGATTTTTTTAACCACTCCGGGAAATCTGGCTTTAATATTTCGTTGAAATTCAGGCGCAACTATCAGCTTTCCATAAATTGTTATTTTTTTATCTATATCACCTGCACCGGCTATAGCGGTGGTAATGCCGGATGCCTTTGCTGTATCCGCTGACAATTCAATGCGTCCTTCATAAGATGGGAAACTCCATTGATATTGTTTATTTTTATATTCTGCTTTTACCAGCACATCAAATGAATGTGGCTCTTCTACTATTTGTTGGCTGCGTAAGAAATCATTTTGTTTAATAAACGTAAAATGATCGATGATTCCGCCCAAGCGGGTTAATTGCACAGACAATTTTAAATCTTCTGGTGGAATTGAATTTTCATCAATACTGGCCCAAACACGATATTCCGGTGGAACGCCCTGCTCAAAAATACTAAGCTCCAATTCAAAATGCCCATCCACCAGCAAGCGTCCATTATGCGGGCCTTTTTCTGTCTCATCATGATGCTCATCTTCTTCATGAGCGTGACCATGATCACCGGAAGCCCATAGGGGCAGACATATAAAAATGAATAGGCTCAAGAATAATCCTGAAAACCAATGAAAAATTTTTGATTTTTTTGTCATTTCTGAAAACAGTGTGGATTCCTGCTTACGCAGGAATGACAGTGTACTTGTGAGTTCTTGCCTTCGCAGGAAGGACAGCGTGTTAGTGTTTGTTTTCATGATTAGTCTTCCTTCAAATAGGAGTTGGCCGTTAGCCTTTCAAGGCGGGCATGTAATAGATGTGCTTCTGTTGCGGCATCAACCAATAGATTTTTCGTTTCCAACAATTGTTTCTGCGCTAAATTAAATTCCAGATAGCTGTATCGACCCTGCGAAAAGGCTTTGGTTGTTTTAAACATAGCTTGTTCAAGTTGCGGCAACACTTCTTGTCGTAATAATTCGACTTGATTCAATGCTGTTTGATATTCGGCGTAAATACTGCCGAGTTCTGCTGCTGCCTTTAGGTGTACAGCATCGCGCTCTTGCTCAGAGAGGGATTGATTGGCAATTGCCGTATTAATTGCACCGGATGATCGCCCTTTTTGCCCCAAAGGAACACTGACACCAATAACCATAGCGGTATCATCCGTCGATTGAAATTGACGGATGCCGGCATTCCATTGGAGATCAGTATGCCCATCTGCACGGAGTTGTTTTATTTCAGCTGTTTTGACGGCAAGATCCTGATTTAATAAATCAATATCGGGGTTTTTATCCAATTTCATCATCCAGTCATTCAATGGTCTGGATGGTAAAAATTGAAACAAATCTGCATTGACATGTGAAAATCCGGGGCTTGTGTCTCCCCAATAAAAACCCAACCGTATTTTTTCACTATTCAATAGCGTTTTTGATTTATTTAATTCGATAGCAACCATCGCTTGGGATGCTTTGGCTCGCAATAATTCAGCATCAGACAATCGCCCCGCTTGAATCAAACCTTGAATTAACTGCAAATTTTCTGTAGCTATCTGATAAAACTTTTCCTGCAGTTTCACTCTTTCCTGTGCAGCCAACACCAGAATAAATTGCTGTGTTACCTCTGTAAGCAAATTGGCAATAATCACTCTTTCCGATGACATCAAGGCAGACTGACGCGCAGTCATCAATTGCGAACGCGCTTCACGCGGATTGCCCAATTCAATAACAGAAGATAAGGACAAAGTAGTTTCACTGGCATCCACACCGGAAAATTCTCCGGTACCCGCAATATTTTCTATTGCACCGGAAATTTCCCATTGGGGTTTTAATGCGGCTGTTACTTTTTCACCAGCCAAGGCTTGATATTTAAATTGATAAGCTTGCAATGAAGGATTTTTATTTAAGGTTGAACGAATGGCATCATGCAAACTAATGGGTTCAGAAATCGATTCAGCCAGGACAGTCATCGAAATCGATAAAAATCCTGTTACAACAAAAATAGTTTTTAAGTTAGGAAACATTATTTTCCTCCGGCATTAATAAAAAACACTGCCCTCACCCCTAGCCCTCTCGACAACAGCTCCATGGTTGCTCTATCTCCTGCATCCATGCAGTCGCCCCTGAGGGAGAGGGAATAAATAACTTCGCATCAAGTTAAATAGGGAGTCGTCCCCTCTCCCTCCGGGAGAGGGTTAGGGTGAGGGCCACTAAAAATTATTAAGCGGAAAAACCGGAGGAGCTCTAACTGCAGGTCGTAAACCTGTTCTGGATTGAAGATAAAAGTTGGAATAAATAAAGAAGGGTTTAAACGCAGCAATTAAAATCAATAACAATACAACAGCAACCAATAATGGCAGAACAAAATCCAGTTTATTAATTTTGGTAATCACCCACTGCTGTAATTCAATATCCTGATCGTCATGCACTTCTTGTGGATGGTGATCATGACTATCCACCATTTGCAAATGAATAGACAATGGTGGCTCCTGGCCATCAAAACACACATGCGCACGCATACTGACACAACTGACTAAAAGCCAGAAGGTCAATAAAATCCAATAAACAGATTTAGGCACATTATTGTTCAAAATAAGAGTCCTGCCTGGAACCTTTGATATCAATCAACAGACGCAAGTCTAGCCTGATTTTTATCAATATGGGAGTCAATAAACAAACCTGTGTCATAAATAATTCATATCCCGCGGTTAGCCTTCAGGCAATTTTGGAGGCCAGATATGTTACGTATTATTGTTTTAATGTTGTTGGGCGTTTCTATTGTTGTGCAATCTGAAGAAATATCACCTCATGAACAACAACGATTACTCTTATTAAAGAATACTCATGTTTTACCACCGCAACCCGATACTCATCCAGTGAATTGGGTTTATAACCGTGAAGGTGTAATTCCACCGCAGTGTTACACGCAAACCAAGGGTATCAATAACCCTTGTTATGTCTGTCATCAAAACTATCGTGCAGGACGCGAGAACACTATGAATGATGGTGATTTGCAAATTGCGTACAGTTTTAGTGATCAAGGTATGACCAATCATTGGAAAAATTTATTTCAGGATAGAACACAAGCGGTTGCCGCCATTTCTGACAAAGCGATTCTGGATTGGATTAATCAGGATAATTACACTGAATTACCCGGGCGTTTGCAGCAGGCAGATTTTAAAGGTTGGATACCCGATTTGAAAAATTTAACGCAAGGTAAAAAAGCCTTTGATCAATATGGATTTGCCAAAGACAAATCCGGTTGGGTAGCGTTTAATTACAAACCTTTTCCCAGTACCTTCTGGCCAACCAATGGCAGCACTGATGATGTGATGATTCGTTTGCCGAAAATCTATCAGCAAAACTCTCAAGGCAAATATTCACAAGATGTTTATCGTGCAAACCTCGCCATACTGGAAGCCAATATAAAAGGATTTGGTGAAATTGGCAGCTTACCCATCAACGAAAAGAAAATTGACCAGGATCTTAATCTGGATGGAATACTGTCAAAAATACAACAAATTAAAAAAGTAGATCAGTATGTAGGTGCTGCGCATAAAGAATTTATTGATACTCACCTTTATCCAAAAGGCACTGAATTTTTACACACAGTTCGCTATTTGGGATTTGATAAAAAAGGCTTGATTGTTCCATCCAATCGTATGAAAGAAGTGCGCTATATGCGTAAATGGAAAGCTTATCCAAAATCGGTTTATGCACGAAAATATGAACTGGAAGGATTTGAAAAAGAAGCAGGTAATCTACCCGGCTATCATCTTATTGGTGACCACGGTTTGGATAATGGCACCGGATGGTCTGTCAGTGGTTTTATTGAAGATCCGCATGGCCGTTTGCGAGGCAACACCTTTGAAGAAAATTTCTTCTGCATGGGTTGCCACAATACAGTGGGTTCAACAATTGATAAAACGTTTAGTTTTGCTCGCAAAATAGATGGCGCCAAAGGTTGGGGTTATATCGATTTGCATCAGCAACAAGATGTGCCGACTTATGGTGAAAAGCAAGGTGAGTTTTTAACTTATTTTGAACGCGTCGGCGGCGGTGATGAATTTCGTAGTAATGAAGAAATGTTGACGAAATGGTTTGATCAACAAGGTCAGGTAAAACATGAAGCTGTACGATCAGTCAAATCACTTTATGAATTAATTACACCCAGCCGTGAACGCGCGCTGGAATTAAATAAAGCCTATAAAACGATTGTGATGGAACAATCTTACATTTATGGGCGTGATGCACGAGTCACAGCACCTAAAAATGTGTATGAAAAAGTTGATAACGAAACAGCTCCCGTATTACCCCCCTCCTCTTTTTATCAATGGGATATTCGTTTGCAATGGCAGAAAGATGCCGACAAAAAAGTGGTTAAACAACTGGCTGACATCAAAAACGTCAAATAAACGTCAAAAATCTTTAATCATATAGTCACACTTGGTTAGCACAATTCTCCGGAGCCTCAGGGTTCGACATTATCGATAACAATCTCCGGAGAATTTCATGAAACACGCTTTCAGCAAATTAAGCCTTGCAATTGCATTGGTTGGTTTGACTCAGGTCGCCACTGCAGGCACCGATACTTTTTTTAATCCCTTAACTCACTCTGCCAGTGTTGCTTCTCCCAATCACATTAACGAATTAAATAATCCCTGGGTAATCCCTGCCGGTGTAGTGACTAAAAATTTGACTAGCATGCGCGAAGTTGAAGCTGACATTACTCAATCGATTATTCGTGTTGATGCCGGTACTTCAGGTTCCATGTTTGATATGTTGGCTTATGATCCAACCGGTCGTTATATTTTTATTCCGCACGAAACACCTTTCGGTGCTGGAGCTTCACGTTACGATACAGTAACTGATAAAAATGAAATTATTTTTGCCGGTGACCAACAAGGATTAAACGGAAACTGGGCGAATGACTATGGTGCTTTTGACCCAGCACGTTTTACACCGAATGGAACTCTGTGGTTAGGTGAAGAATGGGCTGGCCAAGGTCGCATTATTGAAATTTTAAATCCATTGGCGCCGGTTGCAGAAATTCAACATCGCGAAATGGAAAGCATCGCCAATGTTGCCCATGAAGGTGTTAACTTCAGCAATAAATACAAAGACACAATTTATTTTATTGATGAGTTTAATTCCGGTTCTATTTATAAATTTGTGATGAGCAAAGCCGGTGATTATACCAAGGGTCAAACCTTTGTATTGGCAATCGATAATTTCAAAGGCAATGTAACGGGTAACTGGAACGCAACAGAAAACTTGAATCAACCGCGCATTGGTGCAGGCACCTGGATTCCATTAACTGATAAAACCGGAACGCCATTGACAGCAACCAGCCCGTTTAATAACACCAATATGGGTGGCCGTATTTCTGCTGATGAAGCCGGTGGAACACCATATGGCCGACCAGAAGATATGGAAGTCAGTAAATTAGCCAATGGCCGCGAAGTATTTTATTTCACCGCCACTTCTGAACAATCTGTTTATTCAGTTGAAGTAATTAATAAAGATAAAGTGATTGTGCGCGAATATTTATCTGAAAAAAATACTCCAAAAAATCAAGGCTTCCAACCGACTACTGGCGTATTAAATTCACCTGATAATTTGGCTCAGGATGCATTGGGAAATATTTATGTGATTGAAGATTCACCCAATGGTGACAATGTTGGTGGTGATATCTGGTTTGCACGCGACACCAATAATGACGGCGTTGCTGAATCACTCGATCATTTCATGAGTATTCAGGTTGATGGCTCTGAAGCAACCGGTATGATCTTTAATCCTGCTGAACCCACCAAATTTGTCGTGGCAGTTCAACATCCTGATTCAACCAATTTAGCTGCAGTACCTAATGGTTTGGGTGATGCAATTTGGGAATTTGATTTAACCACTACAGTGCCACCATTGTGTACAGATGGCAAAGAACATTTCAAAAAATGGGATCACAAGAAAAATGTCTACGAAAGCACTTGCACCAATGCACGTGACTACAACTTCGTATGGCTATTGGAAACTGCCCACAAGATGAATAAGTGGCCAAAAGATTGGTGGAAACATTAATCGAGCACAAAAATAAAAAAGAGACGCGATTGCGTCTCTTTTTTATTTATAAAACCCCACTTTCAGATTTTTCAGCTGCCTACTTTTTTGCAAATTCATACAATGTGTAATAAGCCTGCAAAGTTTCCGGTGCCAGATCATTAAACCATTTTTTAGATTGGATTTGTAAATGGTACATGCGTGCAGTCTGATCAGGATGAACAACAGGTTGGATGAGAGAATCCAGATCTATACGAATATGTCTGGCATCTTCGTTGATGGAAATGGATTTTATTTTTTCCACTTTTAAACCCAACTCATCCGAACCGTAATCAGGCGCATCGCGGTATACCCAGGACTCGAGTTTAATGGCTTGCTGCAATTCTTCTATCGAAATTTCTTTAGCTATAGCCCGGGTGAATTCCACATTAAAACCGGTTGCGGTTGCTTTCATATTTAAAATAGCCGGTGTAACGGTTTTGCCATCCCATTTAATTTTTTGCAAGCTTGCAACATGTCCACCTTTTGCCTGCCAACCTCTACCGGTTTGACCTAACAACAAACTGCCATCACGTAAAAATAATGGACGCATTACACCCGATTCCAAACCATCAATAAATGGAATGACTGCACCTTGCATGTGCTTATTGACTTTTTCAGTAGTGATGCGAAATAAATTGGATTGTGTTTGATCGCCCATCAATATTTGATCTTTGAAGGGGCCAAATTTTCCCTGAGTGGTATCCCACGCAGGATTGCCGGGTGAATTGGCAAGGCGATTGTGTGGCAATAAAACTACAGCGTCTTCTCTGGTGCTTTTAACTTTATCCCAGAGTATTTCTTTTGAATCCGGTGTCATTCCGGGTAAATCAACCAATGCCGATGGGTGACCGTAAAATTTATTTTTTTCAATAATAAATAATTTTGATGTCCCCATATATTCTCCCTGATTATCGGCGTACCAGATTTTTTTATCGAGACCAACACCTATACTTGCGGGACTGCGTAAACCATTTGCCCAGAATGAATAATCTGTGTCAGGTTCAACACGAATTGTCCATCCTGCAAAACCACCTGCACTGCCCATATAGGCACCGCCTGCTTTATAAGTAGAACCATCGTTACCATCGGCAAGATTAATATTGAAATAATAAGCACCGTCAGCACCACGTACCGGGCCATGCATGTACGAGTGGTAATTTCCGTGATACGAGTGCGCATCGAATAAGGTTTCATAATTATCTGCAATACCATCACCGTTGGTATCTCTGATTCGGGTCAGTTCCGCTTTTTGACCCGCAATCACAACCCAACCTTTTTTATCTTCAAGCAGTAAACCCAAACTATCGAAAGTGCCTTCGGCAAATAATTTCCACTGACCTTTTTCAATTCGCCAAATACCTGCGGTTCGGGTCCCAATAATGAGCGTGTCATCATCCGCTTGTGCAAGCCCCAGGGCTTCAAACAATTGATCGCGACCATAGTTATCTTTCGGAGGATAATAACTTTCGATACTGTAACCAGCGGGCATATTGGCAGTTGATTGTTTAACTTCAAGATCTTGTTGTTGGTAATTAAATGTTGAATAAGGTGATCGCCAGCTATTTTCTGCCAGAGTCATACTGGCAGCTAAATTGGCTTTGAGTTTTCCTTTAGGCAGAATCCACTGACCATTTTCTATTTTTCCATGTGTGACTTGTATGGATTTAAGAAGATCGGAATTCACTGAAAAAATCTGTGGCTTTGATAATTTACCTTCAATATCAATATTGACTTGTCCATTATTTAAAATACTGGTTTGAATGCTGATTTCATTTTTTCCAACTGAATACCGAAATACCGGTAAAGCATTTTTATTCTGTGAATCGCGTGAATAACCTTTGAATCGGGCATTAACGGCTTTCAGTTTTTGCAGGTGATCTTCACTGCTGTACAAGGATTTTTTAATAGTTTCTACATCACCAAATTTGGCTTCTTTGAATGAAAAATCAATTGCTTCACCTTTTTCATTCAGTGGTGCCAATAAATATCCTTTTGACCCGGTATTTACTTCCCGACTTTCATATCCCATTTTTAAACCACCACCACCTCGATTTAAAAATTCACCACTCATATCCAGAAAGCCGCCTTGCCAAATTTTGGTAATCGCAAGTAATCGTGGATCAAATGAATAATGTATACCCCAGGGTGTTCCAACATGAATAGCTCGCCCGGAAACACCAGACATTGGACCACGTTGTATTCTGACTTGATCAATAATCAAAAATTGCAAACGATCAGCAATTGGATCATAAGCTTACTCACCGGATACTTCATT
>CBFGPN010000098.1:0-14536 GCA_965650675.1 uncultured Cellvibrio sp. | reverse complement strand
GGGCAAGTGGAATTCCCTGGCCTGTGTCTTTGACTTGAATGCGAATTCGATTGTGTTGTGGCTGATGCAAACTGAGTTCTACTTCACCACCCACATGATTATATTTAACTGCATTACTCATTAAATTTAATAATGCCTGTTTGATACGAATGTGATCTGCTATTACATAATGTTGATCAAGATCCTGTAGATGTGTGTGCAATTTTATGGCACGAGCGTCCGCCTGTGGCTGCATCAGCGTGAGGCATTCGGGGATGATACGGGAAAGCAACACGGGCTCAAGTGAAACTGTCATGTTGCCGGATTCAATTTTTGCCAAATCCAGAACATCGTTAATTAATTGCAGCAAATGCTCACCCGCTTTTCTGATTTCACGCAGGCTACCTAACTGTTCCTCATTAAGATTACCGTCATAGGAAAATAATTGCGTATATCCAAGAATAGCGTTAAGAGGAGTGCGCAATTCATGGCTCATACTTGATAAAAATTGTGATTTCGCTTTGTTTGCCCGCTCAGCGACTTCTTTTGCCTGAATGACTTTTTCTTCAGCGCGTTTTACTTCTGTAATATCCATATTGCTCCCTGACATAACTTCCAAATTTCCATGACTATCAAAAATTGCTTTTCCTCTTGCCCTGACCCAACGAATTTCTCCGTGAACATTTACCAGTCTATATTCAACATCGAAAGGGGCATGAGTGGTGATGTGATCACTTAATGCGCTGTCGAATTTATACAAATCCTCCGGATAAATATGGGTGCGCCAAACTTTTAATTTATCCTCACCGTTAGTCACTACATCATCGATATCACTGTATCCCAACAATTCCCAACAACGATGCGAAAAATGAAAGCCGCCACGGTTGGGATACCATTCCCAAATACCGTCATTTGATGCTTGTACAATACGGATTTGCCTGGCTTCACTATCGCGCAATGCCGATTCAACTTTTTTGATGTCCGTAATATCAAAATTAATTCCAGACATTATATAGGCGTGTCCGGATTCATCGCGCAAAGAATCGGCGCGAACTTGTGTCCAAATGTATTCGCCCTGTTTTGTCCTTATACGATAAGTGATATCGAGTTGCTTGCCATCGCGCAGATGAACACGCGCCGCATTAATTGCATAATCGCGATCATCCGGATGCATATAACTGATAACTTTATTTGCATCACTGATATCGGCCAAATCTTCAGGGCCATAACCCAATCTTTCCCAAAAACCACCAGACCACTCAATATGCTGTGTATCCAGATTCCATTCCCAAAAGCCATAACCAGTGCCATTAAAAATGCGCTGGAAACGTTTGATTGTGGATCGCAGTAACTCTATGTCATTGCTTTCAACAATACTGCGACTGAAAATAATCGGATCATGCATAGTGGTAATTCTTATTTTGGTTTTTTGGACTGGATCAGACGATAAACCAATCCTGTTGGCTTGTGAACTCCAGCAATAAATTTTACACCCATAAAAACAAAACAGCGCCAATTGGCGCTGCTAGGAAATCAAATATTGTCATCAAGGCATACTGTCAGCTTCAGAATTTTCAGGAAGCTTCGGCATAAGATCTTCTTTGGTAATTCCCAATGCCGCCGTAATATTTGCACAAATATAAACTGACGAATATGTACCCACGAGTATGCCTATAATCAATGCCAATGAAAAACCCTGTAGTGTCTCGCCAGCAATAAAGTAAAGACAAATCAATACTATATAAACAGTCATGGACGTCATTATGGTTCGTCCCAATGTTTGGGTGATTGAAATGTTGATCACTTCATGCGGATGCATTTTTCTCAACACCCTGAAACTTTCACGAATACGGTCGTAAATAACGATAGTATCGTTAATCGAATAACCGATCAGTGCGAGAATTGCGGCCAATACGGTTAAATCAAAATCCCATTGAAAAATAGCAAAAACTCCCAATGTGATGACAACGTCATGCACCAAACCAATAATGGCACCAACCGAAAATTTCCATTGGAACTGAACTGCAACATATAAAAACACTAAAGCAAATGCAGCGAGCATGCCCAGACCACCTTGATCACGTAATTCATCGCCAATTTGGGGGCCGACGAATTCACTGCTGAGCAACTCGATTTCGGAATCAGTTGCCTTTTCAATAGCGTGAATAATCTGGAACAAGTAAACCGTTTCGATTGGCTTTTCAACAATCACCAATAACTTTCCATCACGTGTTTCATAGATAACACGACCGTACTCAGTCGAAAAAACTGCCTTCTGTTGAATAACGTCAGCTGTTGCATTACTGATTACCAGCGCACTGGCATAGCCGTCATGTGTACGACCCGGCCTTTCTATCGCATCAAGCGTTATTTGCGGATTGATAGCTGTCAATTGCGCAGCCAATTTCTCTTTGGCTTTTTCAATCATTTGATCCTGTGTGCGAATCATGACTTCCTGATCAGAACCAAACAAAAGCACCACAGGGTTTTTAATATTTTCCTGAGCCAGCACAGACCGAACCTGATCCAGATCAGCTGTTTTATTCAGTTGGATTTCTATCTGGGTTCCGCCTGTAAAATCCAAACCAAAATTCAGACCTTTAACAGCCAAAGCAACAACAGAAATAACCACAAACAAAATAGATATTGCAGAGGTGTAATGCCTTACACCCATAAAATCAATAATTCGTAATTCCTTAGCCATGGTATTTGTCTCTTATATATGAATTTTTTGCAGATTTTTGCGGCCACCATAAACCAGATTGGCGAGCGCACGGCTACAAGTCACAGAGGTATAAAGTGTGGTCAAGATTCCTACCATCAAGGTAATGGAAAAACCTTTAATCGGCCCGGTGCCTATGATGAAAAGAATAACACCGATAATCAGGGTAGTTAAATTCGCATCAAGAATCGTGATATAGGCTCTTTCATAACCGGAATAAATTGCCTGTTGGGGAGATGCACCATTTTTTAATTCTTCGCGAATACGCGAATGAATCAACACGTTTGCATCAACCGCCATACCAATGGTCAATACAATTCCTGCAATACCCGGCAATGTCAGTGTTGCACCAAAAATCGACAATATAGTCATCATCATTAACAAGTTGATTGCCAGTGCAATATTGGCAAACAAACCAAACACTTTGTAAACGCCCAACATAAACAACACAACCAAAAAGAATCCCCACAGGGTTGCGTCAACACCTTTAGCAATATTTTCTGCACCCAATGATGGGCCTATTACCCGCTCTTCCACAAAATGCATGGGAGCTGCCAGGGCACCTGCTCGCAACAACAGCGCCAATTCCGCAGCTTCACGCTCGTTCAAACCGGTAATTTGGAAACTGGGACCAAAAGCTCCCTGGATGGTCGCTTCATTGATAACTTTCTTTTCAACATACTGGACATTTTTTTCAACATCTTCGCCCGCCGCATTTTTGACAATCTCTGTACGGTTTTTGTATTCGATAAACAAAATACCCATAGGACGGCCGATATTTTTATTGGTGGTGAAATACATTTTGTCACCACCCTGTTTATCCAGATTGATATTAACTGCCGGAGTATTGTCCTGCGTCAATCCGACACGAGCACCACTGACTCTATCACCTGTCACAATAATTTGGCGTTCAAGTACTGCATTTCCCCTGCGCGCTTGTTCAACTTCATCTTTACGCTGAAATTCTTCACGATTCATAGTCGGAGTATTGGTATCAGCACTCAAACGAAATTCAAGGTTCGCCGTTTTACCAATCACACGTTTTGCTTCTGCCGGATCTTGCACACCGGGCAGTTGCACAATAATGCGACCACGACCCTGGCGTTGCACAATCGGTTCTGACACACCCAATTCATTGACGCGATTACGCAGAGTCACCAGGTTTTGTTCAATTGCATAATCTTCAATTTCTTTAATGCCGACTTCAGTGAAACTGGCAACAAAAGTAAATTCCGTGTCTTCCTGATCAGGTGTAAGGAACTGCAGTTGTTGATAATCAGAGCGTAATTCGGATATAGCCTGATCACGTGCTTCCGCTGTTTTAAAACGACCGATAATCTGATTGTCCTTATCATGAGAAATACCGATGTAACGAATTTTTTCCTTGCGCAACTTTTCTTTCATTTCGTCAGCATTGATTTCCTGACGTTTGGTAATAGCCGATACCGTATCGACCTCCATCAAAAAATGCACACCACCAGCCAAATCCAAACCCAGCTTCATAGGTTCGGCGTGCAGTGACTGTAGCCAGGCAGGTGTAGTCTGTGCATTCGTCATAGCGACCACAAAACTATCCCCAAGTGATTTTTGAATTACCTTGCGCGCCAACATTTGTTGATCGCGATTTTTCATGCGCACCAATGCAGTCCTGCCATCAATCACTGCGCCAAAATAATCAATTTCAGCCGTTTTCAGGGCTGATTCAATTTTGGTTAAATCAGTTTCAGTGACAACCGCGGCTGACGAATGGGTAGAAATCTGCACAGCAGGATCAGGTACATATATGTTGGGTATGGAATAGATGAACCCGATAACGGTGACCATCACCAACACCAGGTATTTCCACAATGGATATCGATTTAACATAGTTATTCCTATTATCAGACACCCTGTTATCAGGGGCGTAAGCGGGCGGGCATTATAGCCAGATCAAGCAAGCAAACACACTATGGGGTCACAGCAGGCACTTCCAACCCTTGTTGTTGATAAAAATCCGTAACGAAAGCATCAAAACGATCTTCTGCAAGCGCTTCGCGGATTTTACTCATCAACAATTGGTAGTGACGCAAGTTGTGAATGGTATTCAATTGCGCACCCAGCATTTCATTGCATTTATCCAGATGATGCAGATAACTGCGGCTGAAATTGCGGCAGGTATAGCAGTCACAAGTGGGATCGAGCGGTCCAGTGTCATCGCGATATTTGGCATTGCGCAGTTTGATTACTCCTTGAAAAGTAAAAAGATGACCATTACGCGCATTGCGTGTGGGCATCACGCAATCAAACATATCAATACCGCGACGCACAGCTTCGATTATGTCTGACGGTGTACCGACACCCATTAAATAACGCGGTTTGTTTTGCGGCATCTCGGGCGTAAGGTAATTGAGAATGCGCAACATATCCTCTTTGGGTTCGCCTACTGACAAACCACCAATCGCATAACCATCAAAATCAATTTCTACCAAACCTTTCAGAGATTCACTGCGCAGCCCCTCATACATTCCGCCCTGAATAATGCCGAACAATGCTGAAGGGTTATCGCCATGTGCATCTTTTGAACGCTTCGCCCAACGCAATGATAATTCCATGGATTTTCGCGCTTGATCGGGCGTTGCCGGATATGGGGTGCATTCATCAAAAATCATCACTATGTCAGATCCCAAATCACGCTGAACCTGCATGGAAATTTCCGGATCCATAAAAATTTTGCTGCCATTAATGGGCGATTTGAAAGTGACGCCCTCTTCCGTAATCTTGCGTAACTTACCCAAACTAAATACCTGAAAACCACCCGAGTCAGTGAGGATCGGCCCGTGCCATTGCATGAAATCGTGCAAATCGCCGTGCTTTTTGATTACCTCTGTTCCCGGGCGCAACATCAAATGGAAGGTGTTCCCAAGAATGATATGAGCACCTATATCCACCACATTTTGAGGCGTCATGCCTTTTACTGTGCCGTAAGTCCCGACTGGCATAAACGCAGGTGTCTCGACCACACCACGTGGAAATTTCAAACGACCACGACGTGCTTTACCGCTGGTTTTGTCGAGTTCGAAGGTCATGAAGGATTGTTGGGTCATAGTTGTCTCTTGTGTATAAATTCCCCCCGCTCCCCCCGCCCTCTCCCACAAGGGGCGAGGGAGCCGACTCCCCACATAATTATTACGGAGTCATATCTGTCCCCTCTCCCCTTGTGGGAGAGGGTTAGGGAGAGGGGGTTTTTGGAAAATCCAAATCCGCAACCGGATTCCGCGTAATAAACATGGCATCGCCATAACTAAAAAATCGGTATTGTTCTTCCACTGCGACTTTATATGCCGCAAAAGTTCGCTGATATCCTGCAAATGCCGACACCAACATTATCAAAGTCGATTCCGGCAAATGAAAATTGGTGACCAAGGCATCAATCAAACGAAAGTGATAGCCAGGATAAATAAAAATCGCTGTCTCGCCTTGATATGCCTGTAAAACATCGCCTTGTTTGTTTCCATCCATCCATGAAAAATCCGATCTTTGCGCGGCGGTTTCCAGGCTTCTGACACTGGTAGTCCCCACTGCAATAACACGTTTACCTGCGGCTTTGGTTGCCATAATTTTTTGACAAACTTCATCCGTAACCGACATCCATTCGCTGTGCATTTTGTGTTCCTGAATATTATCCACGCGCATATTTTGAAAAGTACCTGCGCCCACATGCAAGGTGACATAAGCAACACCGATACCTTTTTCTTGCAGTAAATTC
This sequence comes from uncultured Cellvibrio sp., assembly GCA_965650675.1. Taxonomy (GTDB): domain Bacteria; phylum Pseudomonadota; class Gammaproteobacteria; order Pseudomonadales; family Cellvibrionaceae; genus Cellvibrio. Next base: position 8,090 of record CBFGPN010000098.1, on the reverse strand, counting down.
ATGAGTTTTTCATCAAAATGCAAACCCGCTGTCGGAGCCGCAACTGCGCCCTGATGTTTGCCATAAACCGTTTGATAACGTTGGCGATCCACTTGTTGATCAGCACGATCAATATAGGGCGGCAATGGCATATGCCCGATTCTTTCCATGACTTGTAATGCAGTTTCTTCTCCACAAAATTTCCATTCGAACAACGAATCATGACGGGTAATCATTTCGAGCTTGGTGCGTTTGTCATCCAAACAAATAACAGATCCCGGTAGCGGCGCTTTGCTGGCTCGCGTATGTGCGAGGACTCTATGGGAATCCAGAATTCGTTCCACCAGAATTTCCACTTGCCCACCGGTGATTTTCTGACCAAATAAACGCGCAGGAATCACTTTGGTATCGTTAAACACCAACAAGTCGCCAGGGTTCACCTGCCCTAACAAATCCACAAATTGCTTATGTTGGATTTCGCCCGTTTGCCCATCCAGACATAAAAGACGGCTTTGTGTACGCTCGGTTGCAGGCGTGAGCGCAATCAACGAATCGGGTAATGAATAGAAAAAATCCTGACGCTGCATAAGGCAATTTGTGCTGAAAAATAAGGGCGGCAAGGGTAACCGAATTTGCAGCGGGAAAAAACCAACAAATGGTTTGACATGGCAGGTTAAATCATTACAATGCCGCCCACATCGCCAGTGTGGCGGAATTGGTAGACGCACCGGATTCAAAATCCGGCGCCCTTAAAAGCGTGTCGGTTCGAGTCCGACCACTGGCACCAAAACGCTAAAAAGCCCGCATTCTTTGCGGGCTTTTTTATTTGTGCAGAATTTTTTTGCAAAAATGCTTAAGATGCCCACTACAAACAACATCCAATAACGAGCATTTCCCCATCACCATGACCCAAACCAATTGCACACAAGCCATTATGTTTGCGGACGTTTCCGGTAGCTCTGCGTTATACAAACGCCTTGGCAATGAAGAAGCCAAAGCGATTATTGATGATGCTGTACAGTTCATGACGACGATCACGATTGTGCATGAAGGTAATGTTGTAAAAACCATCGGTGATGAAATCATGGCGCGCTTCGACACAGCTGACCAAGCCTGTGAAGCAGCAATCGCGATTCAAATGCGCTGCATGCGTGAACCCAAGTTAAAAAATCTTGGGATTCGTATCGGCATGTCTTTTGGAGATACCTTACTAAGCCCGACAGATGTTTTTGGTGATACGGTTAACGATGCTGCATACGTTGCGCATATCGCACGCGCGAATCAAATTGTTGTTACCCAATCACTGGTTGATCATCTCGGTCATCCGTTGCAACAAGACTGTCAAATGTTTGATCGGGTCAGCATCAAAGGTGAAACAGAAAAAACCGTTATTTATCGAATTGAATGGGAACAAGCCGGTAAAAATAATCGTGCCACTATGGTGATGCCCATTCAGGAACTGACAGGTTTTGTTGAAAAATTTCAATTGATACTGGAAGCTCAGGGAAAACAAATTCAGATACTGCCTTCACAAACTCCCTTTAAAATCGGTCGCGATAAAGAGAAATGTCATTTGATTATCGAAAGTGAATTGGCGTCGCGCGAGCATTGCCATATTGAGTTTCGCCGTGGCAAATATGTATTGATTGATCACTCAACCAATGGCACTCATGTTAATGCTTACGATCAAACACCGATTTATTTACGCCGTGAAGAATTTCCCCTGCAAGGTGAAGGCAGCATCGGCATAGGCACAATGCCGAAAAATGACAACCCCTGGGTTATTCGCTACATAGTATGAACTTATGACTGAAAATACTTATCCTCCTGCCAGTTTATGGCGGCGTTTCGCTGCTATGGTCTATGACTTTTTATTGATTATTGCGGTGAGTTTTTTGTATTACGCCATCGCAATTGGCATTAATGTTTTATTCAACGGTGCTCCCGAACAAGGCAAACCAGTGAATTGGGGTCATTTTAAATTGGTGGTATTTACAGGCTGGATATTAACGCTTGCGGGATTTTTTTGTTTTTTCTGGACACGATCAGGACAAACACTGGGCATGAAAACCTGGAACCTGAAAATTTTAAATCAACACAATCAATACCCTGACTATCGACAAGCCTTTTTGCGCTGTGTTATCGCTCCTTTTTCTCTTTTGTGTTTTGGCATTGGCTACTGGTGGATCTATACCAATCCCGAACGTCAAACATTGCATGACAAATTAAGTAGAACCAAAACTTTGTGGGTTGATATAAACAATGAATAACATATATACAACACCCGAAAGTAATTTAATAGGCAATACCAACTCGATGGAAAATCCAGAGGTTGTAGCGCTGAAAATAATATTTAAAGAACAACGAATACTGTTAGCGCCTCTGATTACGTTTTTCTCTACATTGTTATTTTTTATACCCATGCTGTTTTCATTTGAATCTATGCCTATGTGGATTTTTGTTTCCCCTGCATTTGCAATTGGATTGATTGTGAAATATACCTGTCGATTAGTGCATCTCAAACATCGAATTATCTCGGGCATAGTATCGATATCAATTATTTTTTTGCTTCTACTACTGTATGATCCGATTATCGCTATTAGTGTTTCAGCATTTAGTTTTATTATTTTTGTTGTTCTTTCCAAAAGAACACTTCATCCGGACCAACAAAAATTACTGTATAAATTAAAAATTGGTAAATTGAAACTATAGGATAAATATCACGCCGGTTCTGCAGCTTTTACTCACGTCGGGTTTTCTTTATAGTAGCGGCATCATTTTTTCATTCACACCAACCAAGGTCTGATCTCATGGCTCAATATGTTTATACCATGCATCGTTTAGGCAAAATTGTTCCGCCCAAACGTGAAATTCTTAAAGATATCTCTCTGTCATTTTTCCCCGGCGCCAAAATCGGCGTATTGGGTTTGAACGGTTCCGGTAAATCCACCTTGCTCAAAATTATGGCAGGTGTTGATCAAGACTTTAATGGTGAAGCTCGCCCTATGCCAGGCATTAAAGTGGGTTATTTGCCGCAAGAGCCACAATTAGACCCGGCAAAAGATGTACGAGGCAATGTGGAAGACGGTGTGCGCGAAGCGGTTGAAGCCCTCGCAGAATTGGATCGTATTTACGCTGCTTACGCTGAACCCGATGCAGATTTTGATGATCTGGCAAAAAAACAAGCCAAGTGTGAAGACATTATTCAAGCTTGGGATGCGCACAATTTAAGTCACACATTGGAAGTCGCCGCTGACGCTTTACGTTTGCCACCGTGGGATGCAGACGTCACCAAATTATCCGGCGGTGAAAAACGTCGTGTTGCACTCTGCCGTTTGTTGCTCTCGCGCCCCGACATGTTATTGCTCGACGAACCCACCAACCATTTGGATGCGGAATCGGTTTATTGGCTCGAACAATTTTTGCAAAAATTCACCGGCACAGTGGTAGCGATTACGCACGATCGATACTTCCTCGACAATGCGGCTGGTTGGATTCTTGAACTCGACCGCGGTCATGGCATTCCATACGAAGGCAATTACTCCAGCTGGCTGGAACAAAAAGAAGCACGTTTAGCACAAGAACAAAAAACAGAAGCTGCGCATCAAAAAGCCTTGAAACAAGAATTGGAATGGGTGCGACAAAACCCAAAAGGCCGACAAGCAAAAAGCAAAGCGCGTCTTGCACGTTTTGATGAATTGCAATCACAAGAATTTCAAGCGCGTAACGAAACCAACGAAATTTATATTCCGCCGGGTGAAAGACTGGGTGATAAAGTTATCGAATTCGAAAACGTATCCAAAGGTTATGGTGATCGCTTATTAATTGATAACTTGTCCTTCATAATTCCGAAAGGCGCAGTTGTTGGAATTGTTGGCGGTAACGGCGCCGGTAAATCCACCCTCTTCCGCATGATTGCTGGTGTTGAAAAACCCGATAGCGGAAAAGTCACTATCGGTGAAACAGTAAAAGTCGCGTTCGTCGATCAAAGCCGCGACAATTTGGAAAATAATAAAACCGTTTGGGAAGCCATTTCCGGCGGCGCCGATATTTTGAAAATTGGCAACTATGAAGTGCAATCACGTTCCTATATTGGTCGATTTAATTTCAAAGGTGCCGATCAACAAAAACGTGTTGGCGAATTATCTGGCGGTGAACGCGGCCGTTTGCATTTGGCCAACACCTTGAAACAAGGCGCGAATGTTTTATTACTCGACGAACCTTCAAACGATCTCGATATTGAAACACTGCGTGCATTGGAAGATGCAATCCTGTCATTCCCCGGCTGCGCACTGGTAATCTCGCACGACCGCTGGTTCCTCGACCGTATCGCAACGCACATTCTCGCTTACGAAGGTGATTCGGATATTGTTTTCTTTGAGGGCAACTACACCGATTACCACGAGGATTTGGTCAAGCGCAAAGGCCAAAATGCTCAGCCTCAGCGAATGAAATATAAACCTTTGAAGTAAGAAAAAATAAAGGCAGCGTGAGCTGCCTTTATTTTGAGCCTCAAACAAGTCAGTTGTATTGAGATTGGCTAGCTATCTATTCAACACCCCACTTACAAAGGCATTGGTATGAAAAAAATTATATCCGTCTTTATTACAATATTTTTTAGTATCAACTTTGCACAAGCCAACGTTGATACTGAATATTTAAAATATATATACAAACTGATTGAAGATAAACAATATCAAAAAGCATTTGAAGAGCATCAATATTTTTTTGAGGAATCAAAAAAATCACCGCGATTGGGCGCCGTAAGAACCTCTTATGGCTTATCTAGCTGGGCTGATCTCGGCAAAGTATACCCACCAGCTCATGCTGCATTGGTTAAAATGTCAAGCGAACGAAAATCATTGATACTCTCGGGCGAAAAATCATTTGATGTTTTCCAAGAATACGCAGCAATCAATAGGTATATTGGTAAAAACAAAGAAACAATCGATACATTTTTAACTGTAGATAAAAAACTTCCAGACAATGCGAAAAGATTTTATCTTATTACAGAAAAACTTCTTGTTGAAGAAAAGCAATTCGATGTAGTGAAAAAATATTTGAATGACCCCATATTTAAATACGAAAATATTCGTCATCGGAGAGAACTTGACCTAAGCTGGTTCAGAGCGAAGTCATCAACTCGCACAATCCAGGAGATCAACTCAGACTTTGAAACAGAAGTTAAAGAACTGATTGATATCACGACGAAAATAGGGATGCAGGATGAGGCGGATGAAATTAAAAATCGCTTTGAATCTTACTTTAATGGAAATTTGAAGCGAAAATATTATTAATATCAAAAAATTATGGAAATGGATTTCCAGCAGAAAACAATTCAACTTCCCGAACAAAATTAACACCCATACAGGCTTCGTTTAAACCAGACCATATAATAGCTTTCTGACCATCGTCCAAGACTAAATATTGGTATTCGTTACCCCAAGGGTCTTTGGGCACATACTCTATATATCCTCGATCACTATATTTATCGCCCAATTTCTTGCTGCTTTCACTTAACACCAACACAGACAGTCCTTCTTCGGAAGTTGGGAATCTACCCATTTGCATAGAAAACATTTTTGTTGCTGTTTGAAGAGCTGCTAGATCCGCACTGTTTTCAAAACAATCGCGATTGGATTCATCTATTCTCAGTGGTAAAAATGGTGTTGCCAATCCAATCAATGCAAAAATACAAACGATAAGTTTAGAAACCATTTTTAGTGTCTTCATACAACTCAACCTACTATTTCAAAAAAATTAATTATTTCTATTTCTAAAATTTTTAATATTTTTCGGAAGCAGACTTAATTTCTCGGCCAAGACTTACCCCGTAACAAGATTCATCCGCACTCGACCAAATAATTGCAGTTTTACCATTATCAGTAGTGGCATATTGATAATCATTCCCCCATGGATCTTTAACCAGTTTTTCTAAATATCCATGTTTGTTATAGGTATTTCCTAACTTTTGACTTTCATTAGAAAACACCAACACGGATAACCCTTCTTGAAAAGTGGGGAATCTTCCCATATCTTTTTCAAAAGACCTTATTGCAACTTCATGAGCAAGCAAATTAGCTTTTGCCTTGGCACATGTAGAGTTTGGACAATCACTTAAAGACACAAGGTATGAAAAAGTAATAATCAAGCCCAATAAGGCAAACATTAAAGTTAATAAATAGAAAAGCACTTTAAAAATTTTCATTCAGCATTCCCTAATTAAATCGATAGGAAAATCCACCGTCATACCTGCGAAAGCAGGTATCCATAAACTATCAAAATGGATTCCTGCCTACGCAGGAATGACGATAGTAACGCACATAATTTTTTATAAATTACACAACTAACTTCGTCGCACCCTTCTGCGCCTTCAACACCAACTCTGCAGCAAGCAATGCCTGTTCCTGATTTTGTGCTGTGTCAGTTCGATTCACTATGTCAGCGACAAATTGTTCGCCGAAAGGTAAAGGTAATTGGCTGCAATCCAGATAACGGGATTCTTTGCGATCCACAATTAATAGATGATTGTTCCCGGGACGGCCTGGGGGATCGATATATTTTCGTAATTCAATATAACCTTCAGTGCCCAAAATAAATAAGCGACCATCACCCCACACACCCAAACCATCGGGTGTATACCAATCCACCCGCACGTAACCTGTGCCGCCATTTCCGGTCAGCATCATATCGCCAAAATCTTCAAATTTTGGATGTTGTGGATTGGCGAAATTTCCAGTTTGCGATGCCACAACTTTTGCTTTGGTGGTGTTGGTGTAAAACAAAAATTGATCGGCTTGGTGTGAACCTATGTCTGTTAAAATTCCACCGTAATATTTTTTATCGTAAAACCAGGCAGGCCTGACATTGGAATTGATTCTGTGCGGCGCAATATTGATGGTTTGAATAACTTTACCAATTGCACCGGCATGAACCAATTCACCGGCTTTAATTGCTGAAGGTACTTCAAGTCTTTCGGAATACATAATCGCAAATTTACGTTTGGTTTCTTTTATTACTTTTCGCACCTGACTTAATTGTTGTAACGAGGTGATTGCGGGTTTATCGCCGAGAAAATCTTTATCAGCTTGCATTACCCGAATACCTAAAGGCGCTCGCTGATTCGGAACAGGTGCGGCCACGACAAGTTGAATGGATTTATCATTCAAAATTTCATCTTCCGATGCGGCTTCTTTTACATCGCCAAATTTTGCACGAAAATCAGCAAGCTGTTTTTCTTTTAAGCCATCGGTATTGGTCGATAAGATTGACACCAATTCACCGCCGCCACGCAGCATTGCCGCTGTCATACTGAATATATGGGAATGATCCATACCAATTACGGCGAATTTAATCTTGTGTTTTATTTTCGCCTTTTGTTTTTCAGGCTTAATAACTTGATGTTTAATCTTATCAGCTGATGCCTGCGCAAATGTTTCACCGGTGATGGACACCAAACCCGCAAGGCTCGCGACTTGTAAAAAACTTCTTCTATCGATTGGATTCATGGATAAGCTCCTGCATTGGAAGATATCTAGCAAGCCAATCATAGACCAAAATCAACAAATGTGACTGCAGCGATCAAAAAAATTAATCATCAACAGGTATAAATTTTTTATGGGCACCTCGACCAAATAATTTCAGTAACAACAAACAGCTGCAGGAAAGCAGGATTGCAGGGGCAGCCTCAAACGTATTTTCTATCGCTCCATTTATCCATAATATAAAGGTCAGGCAGACGTTTAATATCACCAAGCCGGTGGCCAGCATCCAACTTATTCTAAAACGGATTAATGCACTGAATATCAAGGGGACAAAAGTTGCTGCCAACATTCCCCAAGACATCACCACCAAAGCAAATACAGATTCTTTGCTGGAAAGACTCCAGATCACGGCGACAACAACACAAATCGCGGTGGAATATCGATAACTTTTTTTAGCTGTAAAAAATTGCGGTAATAACTCTTGTGATAAGAAAGAAGAACAACTGAGAATTAATGAATCCGCTGTTGATATAGTGGCAGCAAAAATACCAGCCAGAATCACGCCTGTTAATATTGGCGGTAAAAGTTCTTGTGCCATTCTGGGCAATGCCGTTTCTGAATCAAATC
>CBFGPN010000097.1:0-14601 GCA_965650675.1 uncultured Cellvibrio sp. | reverse complement strand
AGTTCTGGCAGCTTATCCTAATGCAAAAATACAAAGTCTGGTTTTACCCGCAAATAAAGATCAAGCCAGTATCTGGTTGACCAAACGATCAGTTGATGGCAAGGACATTCGGCAAAGAATTTATCTGGATCCTTATCGATTGATAGTCACAGGCGCGGTTGATCCTGATTCAGAATTTATTGCGATCATTCGCAATTTACACGGCAATTTATTATCAGGGCCTTGGGGTAGCTATTTGGTTGAGTGGGCATCCTGTTGGACCATTGTGATGCTGATTACCGGCATATATTTGTGGTGGCCGCAAGCCTGGCGTTGGTCGGGTGTATTGTTGCCGCGAATGCATTTATATCGAAAAAATTCCAATTCAACTCGCGCATTCTGGCGCGACTGGCATGCCATACCTTCATTGATAAATGTTATTTTTGTTGCCTTTATTATTTTTTCAGGTTTGCCCTGGTCAGCTTTTTGGGGGCAACAATTTGCAAAACTGGGTGAAATTATCCCCTGGGTAGAAGCATCGCCAAATTTTAAAAGTCATCCCGATCTTCAATCCTTATCACAACACGCCAATCACGCCAATCATCAAAAAATTGTGGAGCCCTCAGCTTCATCGCCAACTACATCATGGGTGATACAACAAATTGAAAAGCCGCTTGCTCATCACACAACTGTTCCACGCATTGATCAGGTTGTTGAACATTTGCAAAAACTGCCAACAGAAACCTATGGCCCCGGCATACGAATTTTTTATCCGCAACACTCGCAAGATGTATTTGTAGTTAATTATGTTCCGGATAAAGCAGAAGGTCAGACCAGTTTGTATGTTGATCCGTCTTCGGGTGAATTGCTCAATTCAGTTGGCTGGAAGGATTATTCACCCGTTGCCAAAGCGGTTGAATGGGGTGTGATGACTCACGTCGGTCGCCAATACGGCACTGTGAACCAATGGTTTAATTTTGTCGCTTGTTTGGTTTTGATTGTTACCAGTTTGTTAGGCGTTTATCTTTGGTGGAAAAAATCTGGTCGCACTGGTAAGCCAACGATACATGACAAATTACCCATGTTTATAAAATGGATGTTGTTGGCTTTTGGGATTGTTTTTCCATTGGTGGGAATTAGCTTGGTAGTTGTTATTTTATTAAATGTAATTAAACAAAAGTTCTTTGTAGTATACGCATAATTCAACTGTCATAAAAAACCAACCCACTATTGAGTGGGTTGGTAGTTGATATGTTATTTAACGGGCAAACATTTATCCAAAAATTTGTCCATCGCTTTGAATGTTGTTATTCGATTGTTTTCGTTCATTAAATAGTGGTCTTCATTTGGCAAACTAATGAATTCGACTTGTTTTTTTGCTTTTAGAAGAGCCTTGTGCATTCTAATACTATGATCTATGTCAACTTGCCTGTCTTCATCTCCATGGACAAGTAATACAGGAATTTGAATTTTTTCGGCATGATTGACGGGGGATATACTTTTTAAATTTTCAGCACCTGTCCCAATTTGTTCATCGACTACATTGTATGCCATCCAAAAAACTCTATTTTTTAAGACCAAATCATAGACATCACTTACACCTGCTACACTAATCGCACAGCGATAAAAATCGGGCGTTTTAACTGCGCCCATTAAAGAGGCGTAGCCGCCATAACTAGCACCAACAATAGCAATGGATTTAGGATCGGCAATCCCTTTGTTAATTAAAAATCGTGCACCATCTTCAATGTCATCCTGCATTTCCTTTCCCCATTTACCCAGTCCGGCATTTCTATGCGATAACCCTTGGCCAGCTGATCCGCGAAAGTTCATTTGTAAAACGGCATAACCTTTATTAGCAAAAAATTGTGCCCAATAATCAAAAGCGTCATTGTCTCTTGCTATTGGGCCTCCATGAGGAAACATCAAGGTAGGTAAATTTTTAGCAGGTTTGTCATTCGGTAGTGTTAAGTAGGCTTCAATATTAAGCCCATCTCTTGCTTTGTATTCTATTTGTGTAACATTTGTTAATACTTCTGGTGAAAGATTTTTATAGCGATATGCTACAGCTTCCAGTTTTAATGGGGATCTTTGCCCAAGATAATAAGTTCCGGATTCAGTTGCTCCGGTTGTATACACCAGAAAACGATTTCTATCCGAGGATAAGGAATAAATATAGTTTTTTGTTTTAGGAAGTGTTTTATCTATTTTGGATTGGATTGTTGCCAATTCAGAATCGAAGAAATAAGTTCCGCCATTTTCAAGTCCAGTGATACCAATAACTTGTTTGGATTTTTCATCGTAAACTAATGATCCAGAAATGTCATAGCGATTGTCCGACAGCAATAACTTCTTTTCTAATTTGGGATCTTTCAAGTCTACAGTAAAAATGGCAAGTCTATCTTCGTGATAGCTGGAAATGTACATTTCATAGGGGTTACTGCCAAAACCAAGAATCGTAATTTCTTGATCTGAAAAAACACCTTTATGTTGAGAGAAATCTTTCCATTGGTTGCTATCAAGATCGAAAAATCTTGCAGTAATAATTCCGTCAACTGTGTAATGATACCCGGCACGTAATCGATGTTGAGCATCAGTTATTTCAGGCGCGAAATTTCCTTTCTGATCATAGTAAACGTCAACGGTTCCTTTATGGATATTGACCTTATAAATATCCCAATAAAGCCTCATAAGGATATGATCGGGGTCATCAGGTAATGTGTCAATCACATCGTCCTGTTCTACGGGAGCAACATCAAATTGTGATAGAAACATCTTTGAAAATGGTTTGGTAACGGCTCCCGTTTCACTATCAACAAAAAGTAATCGGGTAGCTCGAACCTTGTCTTTGCTTTTTTGTCCATGTCCCCATGTTTTTCGTTCTTGAGCAGAAAAACCATGAACTAAAATAGTTTTATTGTCTTTCCAATACATTCGATAGATAACATACTCGGAGCTGTCTAGGAACAACAGAATTTTGCTACTTTTAGTTTGTGTATTTATGGTTTGAACTGCCATGCCTTTTTTATCAGGAAGATCAACTCTGACAAGCGAAACAATTTTATTTCCATCTGGTGAAAGTGACAGTAATGATACGTCAGGCAATTGCGAAAAATATTCTACAGGTAATTGTTTTGATAGGCAGAATGAACTAAAAGTAAGCAACAAAAAAAGAAATACGGTTTTTTGCATGATAGAGAGACTCCATGTGATGTCATTATTTACATTAGGCTACCGGCTTCACGTCAGAACGGCTCAGGTATTGTAGACGAGTATGCTCACCTCCGCATCACCCGCCAACTAAGCAGCAACGCCGCACAAGTTAATCCTGCAATCAATGCAATCCAAAAACCGGCAGCGCCCGCGGAGGGAATAATCCAATCGGTGAAGGTGAGTGAATAGCCGAGAGGTAAACAAATTCCCCAGAATGCGAACATCATGATTAACATGGGGATTTTGGTGTCTTTAAATCCGCGTAATACATTAATCATAGTGACTTGAATAACGTCGGCTATTTGAAAAATAGCGGCGAAGACAATTAAATGCGCTGCAATTTTTTGTACTTCGAGATCATTTGTGTAGAGTGTGGCGATTATGTCGCGGCCAAAAAATAAAATGGGTGCATTAAAACAAGCAACTAATAATGCGAGTAGCAGTGAACTGCGGGCGAGTATTTTGGCTGTATCTTTTTGCTCTGCGCCGACTAAATAACTGATGCGTAAAGTTAAGGCCATGCCCAGGCTCAGCGGCAACATAAATAAAAGTGAAATCGCATTTAGAACAATTTGATGTGCGGCGACTGTGGTGGCACCCAGCGGTGCCAAAAACAAGGCGATCATACAAAACATGCTGACTTCAACAAATATTGCTATGCCTATAGGTAAACCCAGACGCAATAAATTTTTGATTTCTTGCCAATGCGGGGCTGTCCATTGTTGCAATAAATGGAACTGGCGAAAAAAAGAATTCCAATGTAAATAAAACAATAAAAGAATAAATGCGATCCAATTTGCCAAACTGGTTGCCCATCCGCAACCTATGCCGCCTAATGCGGGGATGCTAACAAGACCTGAATCAAATCCGTAAATAAATGCGTAGTTCAGCGGTAAATTTAATAAGCTGGTGATAATTGAAAAGGTCATAAATACTGAAGTGCGACCCATGCCGTCCGTCAGGCCGCGCAAGGCAATCATCAATAACATGGCGGGAACACCCCATGCAAATGCAGACAAATATCCTTCCGCAATGGTTTGTGTTTCGGCATCCAGTTTTAACAATACAAATATAGGATCAATTTCTACCAAAATTAAAATCATCAGCAGGCTGCTGATTAGTGTGATGTAAATTCCTTGCCACAAACAAGGCATGATTTTTTGAAAAGTTTTTGCACCTTTGAATCCAGAGATATTGGGTTGTAGCGCACCCAATACTCCTGTGAAAAATAATAAAACCGGCACCCATAAACTGGTGCCAATTCCAACGCCAGCCAAGTCTTTCGCACTGGCATGACCTGCCATGACGGTATCAATCACACCATTCGCCATTTGTGCCAGCTGTGCAAATAAAATCGGGGCGCCCATATGGGCGAGGGTTTTCCATTCGGTGAGGATTTTGGACATGAATCTTCTTTGGATTTGTGACGGACGCGAAGTTTACCACGCATGCCAGATCGCCAGAGGGAGCATTTTTCTGTCTGCAGGCTTTACAATCCGAAAAAATTGTATTATTTTGATATCTAAATGATATCAACAGTAACAAAAAAGGAGTCCTACCATGATTCATGAAGTTCAGACACGCAGCGGGTCAGGCTATTCATTGATTGTCATCTTGTTTGTTCTGCAATTGGCATCGGCAGTGGGTGTATTTTTTATGCCTGGAATGATCAAAATACCCTTACTGCTACTTACGGCTTTGATTTTTGCCTGTTGGTTTGGTTTTTATATGGTGCAACCTAACCAAGGCAAGGTTATGCAATTATTTGGTCAATACGCCGGTACTGATCGCAAGACAGGATTACGTTGGGCTAATCCTTTGTATAGTAAAAAATCGGTCAGTTTACGTGTTCGTAATTTTGAGTCCAGCCGCCTTAAGGTTAATGATGCAAACGGAAATCCAATTGAAATTGCAGCCGTGATCGTATGGAAAGTTGTTGATACAGCAGAAGCGGTATTTGAAGTGGATGACTATGAAAATTATGTCACCATTCAAAGTGAAGCAGCCTTGCGTAATTTGGCAACAAGCTATCCCTATGAACACGCAGTGGAGGATGAGCGCTTGTCCTTGCGCAGTGATTCAAATGCGATTGCCTTGAAATTAAAAAGTGAAGTACATGATCGTTTGCAAAAAGCCGGTGTGGAAGTATTGGAAGCCCGTTTAAGTCACTTGGCATATTCACCGGAAATTGCACAAGCTATGTTGCAGCGACAACAAGCCAGCGCAGTATTGTCTGCCCGAAAAATTATCGTTCAGGGCGCAGTCGGTATGGTCGCTGATGCGTTGGATCAATTAAAAGAGCAGGGCATCATGGAGTTGGATGGTGAACGTAAAGCGGCCATGGTCAGTAATTTGCTGGTGGTGTTGTGTGGTGATCAACAAGTAAAACCCGTCATCAACACTGGCACAATTTATTCGTAATATGGGCGGTGATTGTGACAAAAAAATCTTTCCCACTTCGTATCAATGAACAGGTCATCGCTGCTATGCAGCGATGGGCTGATGATGATTTGCGGAGCTTGAATGCACAAATTGAATTCGTATTGCGTGAGGCCTTGGTGAAAAGCGGGCGTGTCAAATTGATACAGAAAGTTATCACCGATGTAGAAATGCAACAATCATCAGACGAAGAGCAAAACGATGAATAGTTGATTCACTCTCCAGGCTCAGTCACAAATCCCAATTTCAAAATCCCTGCGCGTTGAACAGCTGCCATGGCTTTGATCACGTGTTCATAGTCAACAGATTTGTCGCCGCGAATATGAACTTCCGGTTGTGGTTTTTTACTGGCTTCGGCGAGCAAGCGTGAATTCAATTCATCACTGGTAATTTGGGTTTCATTCCAGAAAATTTTACCTTCAGCATTAACTGCAAGATTAATCGTTTCAGGTTTGACTTCATTGGGCGTATTGTCAGCGCGAGGCAAATCGACTTTTACTGAATGGGTTAACACAGGCACTGTAATAATAAAAATAATCAGCAAAACCAACATCACATCCACCAGAGGTGTCATGTTGATTTCATTCATAACTTCGCTTTCATCGTCGAGTCCACCACCGAATGCCATGATTACACCTCTTTGCGTGGCGATAATTTTGTCACGCTGAATTTTTGTGTTTGAATCGGGCTGCCTGTAATAAAGTAAGCATGCAATTGATGCGCAAAACGATTCAATTTATTTAGCACACCTTTGTTGGCGCGTGTGAGTGCGTTGTAGCCCAGCACCGCAGGAATAGCAACAGCCAAACCAAAAGCAGTCATGATCAGTGCCTCACCAACAGGGCCTGCCACTTTATCCAAACTGTATTGCCCACCAGTGCCGATGCTCACCAATGCGTGATAAATTCCCCACACGGTTCCGAATAATCCAACAAAAGGCGCAGTTGATCCGACTGATGCAAGAATCGCCAGTCCGCGTTGCAAACGTTCAGCGCTTTCATCTATAGAACCACGCAAGCACGCCGTTAGCCATTCCGCTAAAGGCAAGTGACCGTGAAGATCTTCTTTGTGATTGGTGTGATGATCAATAGCAGCCTGACCTTCTTCAGCTAAATGACGAAATGGGCTGTTGCGATCATCGCCGAGTGTGCGCAAACCATCAGCAAAATTTTGTGCGTGCCAAAAATCATGCAAGCCTTTTGCCGGACGACGCAATTTTAATAGACTCCATGCGCGTACAAAAATAACCCACCAACTGATGATCGACATCATCAATAAAGTAATGGCGATACCTTTGATGACTATATCGCCTTGTGTCCAGACGGAAACAATACCGTAAGGTGATTCCATAACAGCCTCTTTGTTTTTCAAATTAAACTTTATATTTGTCACTGACAAATTTTTATCACGAACAATTATTTCTTGCGCAAACTGAACTCAAAAGGAATTTCGTACCAATAATCTATTGCCTGGCCCGCTTGCGTTGCAGGATTAAATCTCCATCGTTTAATGGCTCGCACTGCGGCATCATCAAGTCGTTTGAAGCCGCTGCTGGTTTGGATTTCAACTTCTGCCACACGTCCATTTTTGGTGACCAGAATTTTTAAAAGCACAGTCCCTTCTTCTTTCAACTTTTTGGATATTGCCGGATAAGCCGGTGCCGGATTATTCAATTCCTGTGCATCCGCACTGGGGGGAACCACAGGTTCGGGTGCCGCTTCCACAGGTTCTGGCTCAACTTCTTCTACTGGCGGTAGGGGTTCCGGTTCGGGTGCTTTAACCGCACGCTCTGAAGGTGGCGCTTTGGGAAGTGGTTTCTTCTCTATTTTCTTCGGTTTTTCTTTTGGCGGTTCGGGCGGCGGCGGTAGCGGTATTACATCTTCCTTTTTAGGTGCAGCAACCAGAAT
The DNA here is from genome assembly GCA_965650675.1 of uncultured Cellvibrio sp. Classification (GTDB taxonomy): domain Bacteria; phylum Pseudomonadota; class Gammaproteobacteria; order Pseudomonadales; family Cellvibrionaceae; genus Cellvibrio. The sequence goes on along the minus strand of CBFGPN010000097.1, from coordinate 7,063 downwards.
TCCCTGAATGGTGGGTTCAATAATATCGGGCTGTGACCGGGGCGATGCCAACACCATAAAAGCGATCCCGCCAAAATGCAGCAAGCTGATCAACAACAGGAAGTACCAGGACGAGGTGTTTGAACTCATGGGGATTGACGTACCAATAAAACTTTCGTAAATGATAATAATTATCACTTGTTATTGCAATTCATATTATGATAATTTTTGCGCAAATGAGAAATATTATTATCTGCATTGCAAATAAAAATACTTCTCTATAGCATATGCACAAATTTTCTATCCTACACAAATACTGACAACAAGGGCTCGTCATGACCATACAAAAATCACACATTGTTTCCAAAAAGCGATCCACATTGCAGCTGACAGCCACTGCACTATCTTCTGCCATGCTGTTGGCATCAGCGGGGGTTGTAGCCGAAGAAACCGGGAAACTCGATAAAGTTAAAGTTGAAGCTGACTCAATCGAACCGGTTTATAAAGCCGAAAAAGCCAGCTCGCCCAAATTTACCCAGCCATTAGTTGATACCCCGCAAACACTTGTTGTGGTGAAAAAAGAATTGTTTCAACAACAAGCGGCCACTACGTTGAGTGAAGCACTGCGCAATACACCTGGCATTACTATGTTGATGGGTGAGAACGGCAACACCGCTACGGGCGATTCTATTTTTATGCGCGGTTTTGATACTCAAGGCAGTATTTATGTTGATGGCATTCGTGATCTTGGCAGTATTAGCCGCGATACCTTTAATACGGATCAAGTTGAAATTGCCAAAGGCCCCGCCGGGGTTGATAACGGTCGCGGTGCTGCATCCGGTTACGTTAACCTCAGCACTAAATTAGCCAATGAAGAAGATGCTACCAGCGGTAGCTTGATTGGCGGAACTGGAGATTACAAACGCGCAACACTCGATGCGAATCGCAGCCTCGGCGAGAGCTCCGCAATTCGCGTGAATTTGATGAAGCAAGACGCAGGTGTTGATGGTCGCGATACAGTCGAAAGTGATTTTCAAGGCGTGGCAACATCACTCGCATTTGGATTGGGAACAGAAACGCGCACCTACATTAATTATTTGAATATGCAGCAATCCGGCATTCCCGATGGTGGTATTTCAACTGCCGGTTTGGATGGATATTACAGCAGTGTGTATGCACAACGTTTTCCAACCGGTGGACCGGAAATAAAACCTGTTGATACTGAAAATTTTTATGGCTCAACATCAGATCACAATGATGTGAATGCGAATATGACGACTGTTCGTATCGAACATGATCTTGCCGAAGGCGTTACGTTGCGCAATACATCGCGTTACGGTCACACCAGACAAGAACAAGTGCTGACGGGTGTCAATGCATTGGTGATTGATGCCGCCACGCAAAATAATCCTGATACCTGGCAAGTTGCACGCACGCGTCAAGGTAAAGATCAATCCAACCAAATTCTCACCAATCAAACCAATTTGACTGCATCATTTGAAGCAGGTGGTGTGCAACATGATTTAACTTCCGGTGTTGAATTTATTTACGAGAGTCAACTGAATTACACTGTGGGTTTGCCTTTTGTTGCGAGTAATTCGGCAACACGCGTTACGCAAGCGAATGCGAACTTATATAACCCAAATTCAAATGATGTATTTCAATCTGTCGTTCGCGATGGTGGAAAAACCGATGGTGAAACCACTACCTACGGTGTTTACGCTCTGGATACCATCACCATTAATCCACAATGGGAATTGAGTGTTGGTTTGCGTGCAGATCGTTTCCACACAGAAACCAATCAAATTGTTCGACTGGCCGCTGCAACTAATGGTGCGCCAATTGGTACTTTGGTGGGGCGTGATGCGCAAGTAACCGATGAACTCTTGAGTTGGAAATTAGGCGGTGTTTACAAGCCGGTTGAAGATGGTTCTGTTTATGTTTCTTATGCAACATCCGAATTGCCACCGGGCGGTTCCAACTTTGCACTGAATACAGATCCTGCAACTCAAGCTGCGGGAAGCAATATCAATAACCCGAATCTTGATCCACAAAAAGGAACCAATATGGAATTGGGCACCAAGTGGAATTTAATGGATGACAAATTATTTTTCACTGCTGCTTTATTCAAAAGCACTAACGAAAATGAAATTGCAACTAATCCTGATGGCACATCACTAGCAGTTGGCGAAAAACAAGTAGAAGGTTTGGAATTGGGATTGGTCGGTGCAATTACTAACGCCTGGCAAATCAGTACGGGCATTGCGTTTATGGATAGTGAAATTACGCGCGGCAATCGCACTACTGCGAATAACGGCGCAAGCAATACCGAAGGCGGTGTGATTCAGTGGTCACCTGAAGTGACATTTACACTCTGGAATACTTACACCTTTGAAAATGGTTTGGTAATTGGCGGTGGTGCACGTTATGTTGACAGCATGGTCAGTTCCAGTTTAACGCGCACGCAAGCACAAGCCACACGTTCAATTTTGGAATTTGGTGATTATTGGGTGTTGGATGCAGTTGCATCTTATCCTGTTACCAAAAACATCACTGTTCAGTTGAATGTGTTGAATATAACTGACGAAGAATATATCGCGAGTTTGAACAATGCCGGTTCGCGTTATTATGCGGGTCAGCCTTTGTCAGCGCGATTGGGTGTGAATTTTAGTTTTTAAAAAGCCCTCACCCTAACTCTCTCCCAGAGGGAGAGGGGAAATCCCCCCTTTGAAAAAGGGGGGTAGGGGGGATTTAAAAATGTGAGATCTCAAAATCCCTCCCCCGCCTCCCTTTTTCAAAGGGAGGAGCTAACTCCCTCTCCCTCTGGGAGAGGGTTGGGGTGAGGGAAAATTATTGAATGAGTAAATCAATATGCTAATCCACATCCCCGAAATCCTAACCAAAGCGGAAGTCAGTGACTTCCGTTTGCGTTTGCAAAACACTGAATGGATTGATGGTAAAGCAACGGTGGGTGTGCAGGGTGCGCAAGTAAAACGCAATCGACAATTGGCAATTGATAGTCCGGTTGCGCGTGAGTTGGGTGAAATTGTTTTAAAAAAATTGTACGCAAATCCTGTGTTTATGTCGGCGGCTTTGCCACTGCGCATAGTGCCGCCATTGTTTAATGCTTATGCAGGTGGTGAGCATTATGGATTTCATGTGGATGGTGCAATTCGGATTTTGCCGAATAGCAATTTGAGTTTGCGCACTGATGTGTCATCCACATTATTTTTATCCGAGCCTGAAGAATATCAGGGCGGCGAATTAATTGTGCAGGACACTTACGGTAGCCACGAAGTGAAATTACCTGCCGGTGATTTAATTTTATATCCATCGACCAGTTTGCATCAGGTTGCACCTGTAACTGAAGGTGAACGTGTGTGCAGTTTTTTCTGGACGCAAAGTATGGTGCGTGATGATTGGCAGCGAAATATGTTGTACGAACTGGATTGCAACATTCAATCACTTCGACAAAAACTGGGCGACACCGAAGAACTGCTGGGATTGACTGGTCACTATCACAATCTGTTACGTCAATGGTCGAATGTGTAATCTATGACGCATGTAAAAAAATCCTCCAAAAAATCCTGGCTTCCGTTTATCAGAAGTTTGCATTGGATGAGTTCGGCAATTTGTTTGGTTGCCGTTTTTTTATTTGCGGTCACAGGAATCACGCTTAATCATGCCGATGCAATTAAAGCTGATCCCAGCGTATCCACTACCGAAAAAACCTTACCGAATAATTTGTTATCTGAAGTTTCCGGCAGCGATGAGAAGCAACAGCCTCTACCAAGCACATTGATCAAATGGTTTGATGACGAAGCGAAGCTGGATATCCCAACAAAATCCGCCGAATGGAATAGCGATGAAATTTATCTTGCCTTACCCAAACCCGGTGGTGATGCCTGGTTAAGCATCAACCGCGAAACCGGTGACTGGGTGTATGAAGAAACCTCACGCGGGTGGAGTGCGTATCTCAACGATTTACACTAAGGCCGCTACACCAGCGAGGCCTGGCGTTGGTTTATGGATTTTGTATCAGTCTGTTGTTTGATTTTTTGTTTATCAGGATTTTGGTTGTTGTGGCGGTACTCCGGTAATCGCCGCTCGACTTATCCGATTTTGTTATTGGGTGTTATAGCGCCCTGGGTGATTTTGATTATTTCGATGCATTGAAGCCCTCACCCTAACCCTCTCCCAAAGGGAGAGGGGATTGGCTCCTCCCTTTGAAAAAGGGAGGCGGGGGAGGGATTTAAAATGGTAGAAAAATTGTAGATTTTAAATCCCCCCTAACCCCCCTTTTTCAAAGTGGGGAACTGTCCCCTCTCCCTCCGGGAGAGGGCCAGGGTGAGGGCAAAATTATTTTCAAAAATTAAAAAGAGGTAAACATGTTAAAAAAATATCTACTAGCGTTTTCTTTATTCCCGGCAATCTCATTCGCTGCTGATTTGAATCTGCAAATCGAATTGCCAACGTTAAATGTTGCTGAATACCACAATCCCTATGTGGCCGTTTGGTTACAAACACCGGATAAAAAAGTCAAAAATTTATCTGTCTGGTATCAGCTTGAATCCAGAGGAGAAAAAAGTGAAAAAGGGGAAGAATGGTTGAAGGATATGCGTCAATGGTGGCGTGCGATTGGCCGTAGCAGTGATATGCCTATTGATGGCATCAGTGGTGCAACTAAAAAACCGGGCGTACATCAATTGCAATTTACCGAAGGTAAAGCGCCTTTGGAGAAATTAGCCAAGGGTGATTATGTATTAATGGTTGAAGCGGCACGTGAAGTCGGCGGTCGAGAATTAATAAAAATTCCGTTTAGCTGGCCGGTAAAAGAGAAAACGGATTTTGTGCAGAAAGGAAAAAGCGAATTGGGCGAGGTTAGGTTGAGTATTGCGAATTGAAAATGCCCTCACCCTGGCCCTCTCCCAGAGGGAGAGGGGACTTGATAGTACTCCGAATAAGTAGGGAGTGAATTCCCTCTCCCTCTGGGAGAGGGTTAGGGTGAGGGAAATCAGTCAAAAAAATCAAATTTCCAAACGAGGAACAAACATGAAAACAGTAAAATTTTTATTAGCATTAACCTGCAGTCTCGCATTCACTGCAGAAGCGCACCGTGCCTGGTTATTACCCAGTGCAACAGTGCTTTCATCCAATGATGCCTGGGTCACAATAGATGGTGCGGTATCCAATGATATTTTTCATGCTGATCATGCGCCTATGCGATTCGATGATTTGTTAATTACGGCACCTGATGGAAAGACTGTGCAAGCAACAAATCTTAATACAGGGAAATTTCGCAGCAGTTTCGATTTGCAACTGCCGCAAAAAGGCACTTACAAAGTTGCTATTGCATCCAGTGGTTTGATGGCTACCTGGGAAACCGCAGAAGGTGAGCGCCGTATGTGGCCACCGCGTGGTCAAAAAGCGGATCCAAAAGATTTTGCAACACAGGTTCCAAAAGGTGCAAACAAATTGCAAGTCACCGAATTTTCTCGTCGTATGGAAACTTTTGTAACTTCAGGTACTCCCAGTGATGCAGTTTTGCAGCCAACTAAAAAAGGTCTTGAATTAAAACCTGTCACGCACCCCAACGATTTATTTGCGGGTGAAACAGCAGAATTTATATTCCTGATGAATGGTGAACCTGTTGCTGATGTTAAAGTGACTGTAATTGCTGGTGGAATGCGTTACCGTAATGACCAGCAGGCAATAGAAGTGGTTACCGATAAAAAAGGACAATTTCAAATTACCTGGCCAACAGCGGGCATGTATTGGTTAAATGCACAATACCGTGATAACAAAGCTGCAAAACCGGCGACTCAACGCTCTGCAAATTATGCGGCGACGTTTGAGGTTTTACCGGAATAAACACAAGCTCCCTCACCCTAACCCTCTCCCGGAGGGAGAGGGGATTACTCCCTGCTTGATCAATATGTGATTAAGTTCCCTCTCCCTCCGGGAGAGGGTTAGGGTGAGGGCAATCTTTATAAAAATCCAGAGAAGAAAATGAATTTGCACATCCATAAAAAAATTCCCCTCTACAAACAACCCAAATGGATATTCATTGCGCTGTTTCTTTTTGCAGCATCCATTTTTTTATGGCGAACATTTTTAATAAAAGATGAAAACGAACTTGTTTATACCACCGAAGCGGTTGCGCGCGGTGATATTGAAAATTTGGTGACTGCCACCGGGATTTTACAGCCACAGGATTATGTTGATGTGGGTGCACAGGTCTCCGGTATTTTAAAAAAACTACATGTTGAAGTTGGTGATGAAGTCAAGGTTGGTGACTTGTTGGCAGAAATTGATGCAACTGTTTACGCAGCCAGAGTAGATGGCACTCGGGCACAATTACAGAATCAACAGGCACAATTGTTGGATAAACAAGCGCAACTGAGATTGGCTGAAATTAATTTCCAACGGCAACAAAATTTAAAAAATGAAGATGCAACTTCAACTGAAATACTGCAAGCTGCCGAAGCCAGTTTGCAATCAGCGCAGGCACAACTAAAAGCCTTGCAGGCGCAAATCAAACAAACGGATTCCACCTTGCGTGTTGAATCCGCCAATCTGGAATTTGCGAAAATCTATTCACCTATTAATGGCACAGTGGTTTCCATTACATCCCGCCAAGGACAAACACTGAATACCAATCAAATGGCGCCCACCATTATGCGTGTCGCTGACTTGTCAACTATGACAGTGCAAACGCAAGTCTCTGAAGCGGATATCAGCAAATTGCGCAAACAAATGCCAGTGTATTTTACTACTCTGGGGAGTCAGGGCAGGCGTTGGTACAGTCAGTTGGATCGCATTCAACCCACGCCTGAGGTATTAAATAATGTAGTGCTTTATAACGCATTATTTGATGTGCCCAATGAAAACCGACTATTGATGACGCAAATGAGTACGCAGGTTTTCTTTATTGAATCCCAGGCTAAAAATGTTTTACTCGTGCCTATGTCAGCATTAACTTTTACATCGGCGGGCGATGCAAGAGGCACAGATAAAGGCGGTAATAAAAAAGAATGGAGAAATAAATCACCGGAAGAATGGCAACAAAAACGCGAGCAAAATT
>CBFGPN010000096.1:0-14609 GCA_965650675.1 uncultured Cellvibrio sp. | reverse complement strand
CGGCCATAACAAGCGACGGGCTTTATCCAGATTGGCGTTATCTGGCCAACTATTCAAAGGTTCAAAACGTTGTTGTCCACCTGCTGCACCACCGCGACCATCAAAAATTCTATAAGTACCTGCACTGTGCCAGGCCATGCGAATAAAAAAGGGCCCGTAGTGACCATAATCAGCAGGCCACCAGTCTTGTGATGTTGTCATTAAAGTTTTGATGTCTGCTTTTAATGCATTTAAATCAAGTTTTTTAAACTCTTCTGCATAATTAAAATTTGCGCCCATAGGATTGGATTCAACAGCATGTTGCCGTAATGGGCTGAGATTCAATTGCTCCGGCCACCAAAAATGGTTGGTGTTGGCAACGCCTTCTTGCGCAAATGCGGCACTGGAATAAACGGCCAATGACACAGAAATCGCCAGAGCGGAAAGCACAGGAATTGTTTTTCTAATCATAAAAATTTCCTCAGTATTGAAAGGTGATGAGTTAAGTTGAAACGCAAGCCCTACTACTCACCTGCGAGCGATGTCATTTGTTATATGCTGTGACACCAGATTAAACATGAAATAAAAAATCAATGTTATTATTAAAATACGTCGTCAAAAATCACAAAGAATTAACTAAAAAAATTTAATGACAACGATTTCGCAAACATTATAAGAATACTTATCTCTGTGATGAGTTGAATTTTTAACTATGAAGGAGTTTGAAAATAACTATTAAGTTTTATTTAAAAAATTGGTTAAGTTGAGCCATTTTTTATTGGAAAATTTGGCGCATATCAACTCTTGCGTGACGTTGCCCTAAACAAATTGGCGGATTAATTATTTTACTTCACCGTGCCGATGGGAACCTTACTTCTACAAATTTGTCTTCTGGAATTAGCCTAACGAAAAAACATCGGCAATTGATTTTTTGAAATATAGAGTTTGACGCCAAAATAATCACCTATAAAGCAATATGAACAAATTTCTGAAAATTGGATTATCTGTGTTGCTCATAATTTTTGGGGTTACAGAAAAGATGGGTATATTGGAAGACAGATTAAAGATCCATGGAACAATAATTATCAGTACTCAATTGATCAAAAATCAGAAAACAAGGTTAAATTGTGGAGCTTGGGCGATATTGCGAATAAAGGCGAACCGATTGTATATGTTCACGATCAGATAAAAAAGGGAGCCAAAGCTCCCTTAAATCAACAGAATAAATCCTTAAAATAATTTACCCAAATTGATCAGCTGCGTTTCACCACTGTGATCATTAACGCCGTCGTTATCTGTCACAATATACACATCACCATTCAGCGTAACTGCGGTACCTTCCACTTTTTCCAACAGCGTGCCTGTGGTGTTACCCAACACAGGTTTGATGTCTTTGATTAAAGTTTTGGTAATGGTTTGGCCATCGGTGATTGCTTGCAAATTAATTTTGTACAAGCGTTTTATTGAAGCATCCGGGCCGCCGCGATTATCGCGTTCCAGCACCATAAATTCACCATTACCCAGTGAAGTAATTTCGGATAAACCTACCCAACCACCCGCATATTGTGAGCTGTAAGCGTCCAATGGGTAATAAACAAATTGCCAGGTTTGGTTTGCCAAATCGTAAATGCCGATACGTGGATTGGTTTCACCTGCCCATGCGCGTTGGAACGCGAGATACAAACTGTTGTTGTATTCGGCAATACCTTCAAAACCATTGTTGGTTTGTAACGCATTTACAGTTGATGGCAAATGAATCACTGATTCAATTACACCGTAGTTATCCGTTTTGAAAATCAAATTCATGGTAGTTGCACTGGCAGCAGCGCCTGCACCTTCGGATGCAATCCAGAATCCGCCGTTAGTCGCTTTTGCCAAACCTTCAGGGTCGATGTTTACAGATTTATCGGCGTTAATCATCGCGGCCAATTCTGTATTGCTTACGTTTGGCGTATGAACATTAACACCTGATGTAGCAAATACATTGTTGCTATCCATCACTTTTATTTCGTTGGTAATCAGCGCTGGTTTGTTGCTGATATCCAAAGTGAAAATGCGATTTTGTCCGTAAAAACTATCTTCAATGGAATAGAGAATATCCGGATTATTGTGATCAGCCGTTAAAGCAGACAGCGCCCCCCAGGGAATTGGATTGCCATCGGCACGATTCACTGATTGTACAGTCGGATATTGCGGTGCTTTGATATTGTAATTGTATATATTCAGGCCAGCGCGAATCGCAACATTACGTAAGTCACTTTCAGATGCAACCACATATAAATTGCGCGACGGGATTGCCAAGCCACCTTCAGGTGCAGCACTTGCCGGTAATATTTGTTTGAACGCGGGTTTGGTTGGATCAGCCAAATCGTACACAAAAATAATGCTGGAGCGTTCGGAGTTTACAAACAAGTAACGATTATCGCCGAAGATGCCCATTTCAATATTTTCCGGCTCATTGCCTTTTGCATCCGAGCGGCGATCTTGATAATGACCAAAACGAATCGCCAGATCATCCAATTCAGAACCTGAATCCCACACCACTTGGCCTTGTGCATTGAAAACAGTAAATCCACGAGAGCCGCCGTTTAAATCACCTTCGTTGGCAGTTGCAAAATAATCCTTGTTAATCCAGGCCACGCCATCGGGTTCGCGTAATTGTGCATTTTTAACTTCGACGGGTTTAATTAATGCGGGGCGGTTATCGGTTAAATCGACATTCACCAGATCAACACTGCCTGCGGTGAAGTGACGAGTTACTGTAGCGGTTGCAAGATCAACAAGAGCGATGTGATTATTTTCTTGCAGGGTCACGACTGCGATGTTGTCAGAATTAATATCGACAAATTCCGGTTCCGGATCTGTTGGGAAAAGTGTTGCAATATTGGTTAAATCAACATCACGTGCTGTCCAATCAGCAGGCGCCGTTGCTGTTAAATCCATTACGACCAATTTACCAGCGGGTAATTGTGGCGGAGCACCATCACCCAAATCTTCATCGCGTTGGTTTTCAATCACGATTGCAGCATATTTTTTATCAGGACTAATCGCCACAGAATCGGGTTGGCCACCGATACTTCTTCTATGAACAATGGTTTGAGTGGTGATATCAACAACCACTAAATCACCTGATGCATTGATAAAATCCGCTGAAGTATCAACCGCAACCAGTGCATAATTTCCTTTTACTGCAATCGACGTTGGCTCGCCACCCATGGCCAATACGCCTTTGGTTTTCGGTTGTGCAGGGTTGCTGATATCAGCAAAACCGATTTGTTCCTGCAATGCATCGGTATAAATCAAGGTCATACCATCAGTTGAAGCGACAACAATTTCCGCTGCAGTTTCTTCATTGGTATTACAGCTTGCATCAATTTGCAAACACACAGGGAAAGTAGCAACGCGATTAAAATGCATGCTGCTATTAATTGAAGTCGCATTACATTGATAAGAGGTTTGATTGATTTCGGTAGTTTGCAAATTGTTATCACTATTAGCATCAACACCTGATTCAATTTTAATTCCACCTTGAAAACACTGATCGTTTCCGGCAGCCAAAGTCGTTTGCTTGATCAAACTGGTTTTGCCATCAGTACCGTTGCTTCCATTGCTGCCGTTAGTGCCATTCACACCATCGCGGCCATTTTTTCCATCGTCACCACCGCAAGCAACTAATAAAAGAGACAAGCTCGCTGTCACCGCCAAACTCAAAAGATTCTTTTTATAAAGCATAAAGATCACCCAATGTTGATTAATAAGACACTGGGCGACAGGGTGAAGGGGATTTGTGTCGGAATGGTTTCAAACCGATGAAGAATATATGACGAGGTTATGGCGACCCTTTAGATACCCGGGTTCATTGACCGGACTTCATCTTTCCCGGATAGGGACTACACTCAGAGCCTGGACATCACATATTTATCAGGCCTATGTCAGACGATTCTAAACTTATTGCTATAGATCAGTTGTGTATTGGTATGTATATAAAGTTGGATTTGAATTGGTTTCAGCATTCATTTCCTTTAAATGCATTCAAGATCACCAATGAGCAACAGCTTAAGGAAGTGTTGGCACTAAAGCTTAAACACATTCGCTATATTCCTTCCAAGTCTGACTTGAGGACAGCTAATCAACCGATCAAATTAAATATCACAGAGGTCAATGGCTCTCAAGCTCAGGTGTTTGACTCCATTCTTGAAGCCAAAAAAGCACGCTTCGAAAAACTGAAACAACAAAGGGAAGAGTTGGCTCGATGTGAAGAGAAGTTTGTAAAAGCGGCTAACGTCATTCGAAATATCAATAAATCAATTTTGGCAAAACCGGAAGAAACCTTTGAAGAAGCAGGGAAACTTATTGCAAATATCGCTGAATCTTTTATGGGATCAAATGATACGGTGATGCATTTAATCCAGAATGCCAACGCCAATGAAGACATGTACTTTCATAACCTGAATGTATCAGTCCTGGCGATGATGTTGGCCGCGGAGCTGAAGAAAGACGAACAAACTATTAAAAATATCGGCATGGCCGCACTTTTCCATGATCTCGGCAAAGTCAAAATCCCCGACAAAATTTTATTGAAAGTGGATCCGCTCACCAAGCCGGAGTTGGAGCTATTCAAGTTGCACACCAAATATGGCGGTGAGATTGGATTGAAATCGAAACTGCCGGATTTTGTAATAGATGCAATGACCAATCATCATGAGCATCTTGATGGCAGTGGTTATCCACAACAATTAAAAGGCGATCAAATCAGTTTTATTACGCGAATCGTCACTATCGCCAATGAATATGACAATCTGTGTAACCATCAGGACCCACGGCAATCATTAACACCGCACGAAGCGCTTTCGACTATGTATGCTCATAAGCGCGCGCAGTACGACCCCATGGCTATGGCGACTTTAGTAAAAAGTTTGGGTGTCTATCCACCGGGAACTTTGGTCAGACTTTCAAACGAAGCTATAGGCTTGGTGATGAACGTCAATGTCGGTAAACCGCTTCGTCCTCGTGTGCTGGTTTATGATGCTGATATTCCCAAAGAAGACGCCATCATTTTGGATCTGGCAGATGAGTCGTCTGATTTAACTATCACGGCGAGTATTCGCCCCGGAAATTTGCCCAAACAAATTTTTGAATATTTAAATCCGCGCAAACGAATTAACTATTACGTCGAAAATAATAAAAAGCAACCTGCAGTAAATCCAAAATCAGGAGTGACAAACTCATGATACCAGGAGAGAATCTTTATCGCAGTGCATGGCAACATTCCAATGATGCTTTTCTGGTTGTATCGGCGGCAGACAATAAAATTATTGATCTGAATAACAAAACCTGCCAACTCTTGGGATTAAATCCGGATCAAATCCTTAACATGCCCCTGGCAAGCATCGAGTGTTCTTTACAAGATATATTTTTTTGGGATGAGTTATCCCAGGACTTTAATCGCTACATCAAACAACCCAGAGAAATGGAAAGTGAATGGTTAGCCGCCGATGGTCAGCCGATTCCAATCACCAAAAAAGTATTTGCGATTGAAGAAGGTGCTAACCGCTATTGGCTAATACTGGTTACGGACATTCGCGAGCGTCACAAAATTGCCCAGGAACAATTATTTTTGTCATCACAATTGCAAAGTACTTTGGAAGCTACCGATGAAGGGATTATGTCAGTGGATCTAAACGGAAAATGCGTCAATATCAATCGTCGATTTATTGAGATGCTGAAGCTTTCAGATGATTTAATTGTGTCGGGTAACGCTGCCGAAATTTTGGTTAGTCTGCAATCGCAATTGGTGGAGAAGCTTGATCTGGAAGATCTGCTCGGGAAAATAAAAAAAGAACCCGAAGCCGAAGCGGAATTAAATCTGGAATTAAAAGATGACGTCTATTGGGTATTTTCAACCAAACCTGAATATCTGCGAGACAGATTAATTGGCCATCTGTTTAGCCTGCGTGATATCACACCACTAAAAAAAGTTGAACAGGATCTGGTGCGAGCTTTGAAAGTTGCCGAGGATGCAGTGCTGGAAAAAACTTCAATGTTGGATGCCTTAAAACTGAGTGAGTCACGTTTGAGGCGTTTGATCAACTCGAGCCTAATTGGCATTTGTCAGGGAGACATGAAAGGACAATTGACTCTTGTGAATGATGCTCTGATTCAGTTGATTGGTTCCAATCGCCAACAGGTAATTAACAACCGAATTGAATGGCTTAAATTCACGCCGCAGGAATATCAGCAAGCACACAATAAAGCGATTAAAGAATTAAAAGACACCGGGCAGACGCAACCCTTTTACTCGGAGTTATTGCATAGAGAAGGTCACAAAATTCCGGTGCTGGTAGGGCTTGCCCAATTAGAGGGGTCAGAATTTGAATGGGTAGGTTTTGTATTGGATCTGACCGAAAAAAATAAAGCCGATAAATTAAAATCTGAATTTATTTCAGTAGTGAGCCACGAATTACGTACACCTATAACTTCCATTCGCGGTGCATTAAGTATTTTGGATTCGGGATCAATAGGTGAGTTAGCACCCGCCATGAAAAGTCTGGTGGGGATCGCGCATAAAAATAGTATCCGGCTTCTGACATTGGTCAATGACATATTGGATATGGAAAAATTATTGTCAGGAAAAATGACCTTCAATATTGAAGATTTTGATTTGGTTGAATTGGCAAAACAAGCGATAGAAACCAATGCCGCTTATGCAGAAACTTACAAGGTCACCTATGAACTGGTCGTTCAAACCAGTTTAAGCCGCGCAAAAGCAGACCCGCAAAGAGTCATGCAGGTTTTTGCCAATTTGCTGTCAAACGCAGCCAAATTCTCTCCGCCAGGTGAAAAAGTCGTTATTAATATAAAAGCCGACAACCAAAAATTTTTGGTAGAAGTGGTAGATAAGGGCCCCGGAATCCCCACCGAATTTCACGACCGCATATTCAGCAAATTTGCTCAAGCCAACGGCTCCAACACCCGCCAACAAGGCGGCACCGGATTGGGTCTCAGCATTTCAAAAAATATTATCGAAAAACTTTCCGGCGAAATCGGCTTCGAAAGTGAAATCGGTGTTGGGTCTAACTTTTGGTTTAGTTTGCCGCGGGCTTAACCTAACTGATATTGATTAATCGATTTTGTAACGCTTGGTGACCTCACCAATAGAATCATACTCATAAATTGTGTCCATTATTCCATCGTTATTAGTATCTAATTCTGATTTATCGATTTTAAAATTACCAAAATAATTAATTTTTAAAGGTCGTTTTGTAACAAGATCCATAAAGGTTTCCGTCCTCACAACTCCGTTCTTATAGGTAACAGTATAATTAATCACACCTATATCTTTAGTATCCGACTCTAATCGAACCGGATTGCCATGATAGTATTCAATTTTCGTTTCAAGGGTTCCATTGAAGTCTTCATCAGAAGATGAATAATCCAGATAACCTTTTCTATTAAAATAGAATATAAAGTCAACCCTACCATCCAAATTACGATCAATTTTTGTTTTTGATATTTTATAGTTAACTGTTTCCCATGTTTCATCCAATTTGCCGTCATTGTTATAATCAACGCCATCAACATTAATTGGAACATGAAAATAGATAGTTGTTGTAACAATACCTATTAAAAAACCTGTTATTGCACTTCCAAAACCAAATTTTTTTGGTGTGGCTTTCGACATCTCTTCAGGTTGTTTTTTATTCCACTCATCAATAATTTTTTTGCCTGCAGGGTAATCTGACTCCTCAATCATAAGTCTCAGAGTTGTTGCCGGAAGCTCCCCGAAACCACCTTGTAGATATTCTCCATCAATTCTTCCTGATAAACCCTCCTGCTCTAACAAATTCAGGATCATATGGGCTTCAAGCGAGTTTGATGCTTCGTATAATAATTTCATTTTCTATTTTTCCTTTCTTGTCTCTCGTACACAGTCAAGATATTCTACTCCTCAAATCCGTTTTACCAACACACCACCTCTGCCGGGGTCACCGGCCAGGACATCCCCATGATTCGTATTACCGAACTGCAATTACCTTTGGATCATCCCGTAGAAGCCTTGCGTGCGGCGATTATTGATCGATTAAAAATTAAAGATACTGATCTGCTGGATTTCACGGTTTTCAAGCGCAGTTATGATGCACGTAAAAAAAATACAGAAATCACCTTTGTTTATATTATTGACGCCAAACTCAAACATAACGAAAAAGTATTGGCGCATTTTGCAGATGATAAAAATATTCGCCCAGCCCCTGACACTCACTATTATCCCGTAGCACAAGCTCCCGATAATCTGGCAGAAAGACCGATTGTGATTGGCTTTGGCCCTTGCGGATTGTTCGCGGCTTTGACACTCGCGCAAATGGGTTTTAAACCGATTGTGTTGGAGCGCGGTAAAGATGTGCGCAGTCGTACCAAAGATACCTGGGCGCTTTGGCGGAAAAAAATCTTAACGCCTGAATCCAACGTGCAATTTGGTGAAGGCGGCGCAGGATTATTTTCGGATGGAAAACTTTATAGCCAAATTAAAGATCCGAAATTTTATGGCCGAAAAGTGATGCAGGAATTTGTCAAAGCCGGTGCGCCAGAAGAAATAATGTATGTCAGCAAGCCACACATTGGAACATTTCGTTTGACGGGTGTGGTGTCAACTATGCGTGAGGAAATTAAAAAACTCGGTGGTGAAGTTAAATTCGAACATAAAGTGACGGATTTTATTATCGATAATAAACAAATTGTTGGCGTACAGCTTGCGAATGGTGACGTCATTAAAAGTCGATATATTGTTTTGGCTTTGGGTCACAGTTCGCGTGATACCTTTCGACAATTGCATCAACGTGGTGTGTTTATGGAGGCGAAACCTTTTGCGATTGGTTTTCGTATCGAACATCCACAATCGCAAATTGATGAGGCGCGATTGGGAAAATATGCAGGTCATCCGGAATTGGGCGCTGCCGATTATAAATTGGTGTATCACGCCAAAAATGGTCGAGCGGTTTACAGTTTTTGTATGTGCCCTGGTGGAACAGTGGTGGCGGCAACCTCGGAACCTAATCGTGTTGTTACCAATGGCATGAGTCAATATTCACGCAATGAACGCAATGCGAACTCAGGAATTGTGGTCGGCATTAATCCCTCAGAAGATTTTCCGGGACACGTATTAGCCGGAGTTGAATTACAAGAACAATTGGAATCACGCGCATTTGAATTAGGTGGACATGATTATTGTGCACCCGCGCAATTAGTGGGTGATTTTATTCGCAGCAAACCCTCACAAAAATTAGGCGACGTAGAACCTTCTTACAAACCCGGCGTAAAACTTTGTGATCTTGCACCTTCACTACCGTCGTACGCAATCGACGCCATTCGCGAAGCCTTGCCGGAATTTGGCAAACAAATTCGCGGCTTTGATCGACATGATGCAATTCTCACCGGAGTCGAAACCCGCACTTCATCACCTGTGCGTATAACTCGTGATAATGAAACACTACAAAGCTTAAACACTCGCGGATTATTTCCTGCAGGCGAAGGCGCAGGTTATGCAGGCGGAATTTTATCAGCGGGTGTTGATGGAATTAAAGTGGCTGAGGCCGTTGCCAAAGCGATGTTGGCGGATTTGCAATGAACATGGCGTTCATCACAAGCTGATCAAGCAGCAGATGAAAAGATTTTGATTTTTTCTGGCAAACATCATTCCCTCTCCATTGCCGTTAAATCAATCCAATAACGAGGATTATCAACCGGCGTTTCCGGTGGTAAATAAGGATTTTTTAACTTGATCAGTCGCCTGTCTTTTAATTTATTAAATGCTGTACTGATTCTTGGATGGCTGTAAAAGAATTTATCGAATTCGCCATTGTCGATTAGTGCTTCCAAGCCTTTCTCAATTCTATTGGCAAGCGCTTCATTATTTTTGTTTACAAAAAAATAAATATCGGCTGGATAGTAAAGCAAAATATTGTTTTCAACTGCCAGATTAGCTTCTTTACGCTCCAACAATTCAAACCAGGCTTCTGAAGTGCCTCGCGGAAAATAGTCAAAGCGTCTAGCTTCAATCATACGAAAAAGTGATTCAGTATTTTCTGCCGTAACCAACTTCAGGCCATTTGCTTTCATTATGCGTGTGTCCGGCCAGTGAGTTCCTTGCCCGCCAATAAAATTAGCCAGATCGTCGATATTCCGGACTTGATCGAAACGCGTCTGTTCCTGTTTGCGAATTAACAGCACACGATAACCAAACAACCCCTTGGACAAAGGAATACGAATAGGAAGCAGTTGTTGTTCGCGCTGTTTATCCGTCATAGTCCAAATAACAAAATTGCCAGTATCTTTCTTTAACATGTTGATCCAACGCGCTTGTGAATAATCACGCGGCGAATAAATTATCTCCATAATTTCGTTCTCCGCTTTGCTTGTTTCAAGCGCCATCACCAACAATTGTGAAAAATAATCAGCTTGCTGTTCCTGCTTGGTGGCTTGTACTTTTATTGCGATACGTATTTTTTCTGCGTTTACTGGCGCAGCCAACAACACCAGCAGACAACACCCCACAACCAAACGTTTAAGTAATTGTGGATAGTTAATGAACAATAGATTCATAGAGGAATAATCAGCAAGTTTGATATTAAATTATATTTTCTGTTCGCCTAAAATGCGCCACCGGCATTTATGTGTCCATGACCACTCCATGTTTTCTTTCAAGTAAGTAACTGTTTTGCTAATTTTTATTAGTTAATAGCTTATCAATTTCAGCAATAGCATCGGTGTCTTCCGATATGCGGTTGGAAAGCAGGGTTTTTTTATTGACGAGTTGTTCACGAAATTCAGGGCACAGCTTTCCGGATAGCCTGTAACGTTCGAGACCTCTTTTAATTTCTAAAAGTGTAAAACCTAAGGTCTTGCCGCGCTCAATAAAATGTAAATCCTGAATTTGTGCTTTTCCATAGCGTCGATAACTGTTGGTTTCTCGGGTGGGCGGTGTTAACAAACCAATTTTTTCGTAATACCGCAATGTATCACGAGAAATCCCCATCACATTTTCGAATTCCGAAATTTTCATCTTCGCTCTCTTGACTGTGGAGTTACTACACACTTTACCATAGATTAAAACATGGGGAAAAAGATGAAAATTACGCAAATCAGAAGTGCAACTTTAATACTTGAAATAAATGGAAAAACTATATTGGTTGATCCGATGTTGGCGAAAAAAGGGGCATTGCCACGACTGCGCTATTTTCAGAGTAATCTGCGTAATCCTTTGGTTGAACTACCTGAAAAATTTAATCAGTTAGCAATACAGATTGAATACGCACTCATTACTCACTGCCAAAAAGGACATTTTGACCATCTGGATAGATCAGGTATTCGGTGGCTGAGAGAACGTAGAATTAAAACATTTTGTACTGCACACGACGATAACTATCTAACCAAGAAAGGAATTATGACTCAACAACTTCCTGAAAAGTTGGGCTCATTTTTTAATGGTAGCATTCAACAAATCCCAGCCAAACATACCACTGGATGGTTAACGCCTTTTATGGAACATGGTGTAGGTTATTTTATTCAGCAGGACAATGAACCCAGCTTGTATCTTATGGGGGACACAATACTGACAGATGACATAAGAGAATTTATTCAACAAAATCAACCTAACTATATTGTCGCACCAACCGGCATGGCGCAGCTTGATATTGGCGCTCCACTCTTATTAAATGAAAACGAAATTATTGAATTAGCATCTTTAAGTCATGGAACTATTATTGCGAACCATATGGATGCATTGGATCACTGCAGAATAAGTCGGCAAAATTTAAAAACGATACTTCGCAAACAAGGACTAGAGCGACGGTTCGTTATTCCGGAGGATGGTGAAACCCTAGAACTGGATCAGACTAATCTTTTTGGGTAGCTTGTTGTAGGTTCAGGGTCGATAAGTCAATATCGTGGATCAAAAACTTCATTACATGAGAGACAAATCGCTTCCTTGTATGTTGAGTTCTATTCGACAACAACTGTTTCTACCAATTTTCCAAGAAGTATTAACGATTCTTGCCATCCGGCATAGCACATTTCCGGCGGTATCACATCGGGAATGCCCGTTTGTTCAATAGTCAACTCGGTGCCGCATAATACTTTTTTAAGGTTGACTGTGACCTGCATGGTTCCCGGCAAGTTGGGGTCGTCAAATTTATCGGTATATCGAATTTTCTCGTTAGGAACCAATTCAAGATATTCTCCACCAAACGAGTGAACACCGCCCGATGCAAAATTGGTGAATGACATTTTAAATGTGCCACCCACCACAGCGTTGATATGGTGTACTCTGCAGGTAAAACCATTTGGTGGAAGCCATTTTGATAATGCAGCCTCATCAAGAAAAGCGCGATAAATTAATTCTGGTTCGGTGCGAATAATTCGGTGAATGTTGATGGTCGTCATAAAATGCAATCCCGCTTTAATGTTTATTTGATCTTAATTGCCCGCTTAAACTTAACCGTTTTGCATCTTGGATCATATTCATCCACCAGCCAGCCGTAGTTTAACCATGATGTTCGGTGGCTCTGAATTTTTGGATAAACATTGGTCCACCAGCTAGGTTTTATGGATGAAGCGGGTAAAGGAGCACCTAAAATTTCTTCGACCTGTTCAAAGGATAATGTCAGTTGCTGTTCCGATACAGGTCTGATGCGAAACCATTCATCCAGGGGTAAATATTTAGTAAATTCAGGTTGCTTTGCCATTTGTTTTTCTCCAAAAACTCTATCGATTAGTCGAATAATTGCATTGCCCCGCAGCCGATGATCTACATAAGCCAAGGCGCGTGTCTCGCTTAGCTAGTCGTATAAACCATGCGTTAATCGACAATCATCAATAGCAATAAACAAAAAAACCTGTTCTTTGGCTAAAAACCTAAATCCCTTCTTCATTTCTAAAATATGCAACCAATGCATTGGCATGGCCATGCCCCAATCCATGTTCGCTTTTTAGGAAAGCAACCATTTCCATGTGTTTAAGTTGCTTTTGTTTTTTCAGTAAAGTCATCCAATGTTTGATCGGGAATCCGTAGGTTTTCTCGATAGATGGAAAATAGGATGCAGGGCCTTTTACTTTATCTTGATTGGTCATTTTGATTTCCTCGATGAAAACGGAAAAACTTTACGGATATTGACGCCACGAAGCTGCGTTACGTCTATTACTTGTCGAATTAAAAACCGAAAATTCGACAGACAATGGTATAAATTTCATAAAAGCAGATGGAGTGACTATATCTGCAAATGCAAATCGAGATAATTAGCTATCAAACATAGCAATCACAGTCCTGCTCGATATAGAAACATCCAAATGTGCTTTCTTCACAACAAGATAATTGGGGTCGCTAAAGAATTTTTCCATTATTTCCTGGCTCGGAAATTCAATAGTGAAGACTCTATTAATCGGTGCATCTTCTTTGGATTTCATGACTTCACTGACTTTAAAGTCGTAACCAAATGAACCACCGTAAGATTGCAGTATCGGCAGCATGCCCTTGCGATAATTCGCATATTCTTCTTCATTGGTTACACAGATACCCATTACGCGTGTGTAGGTCATTTTTTTATCCTGTCCTGTCAAGTCAACGCTCTTGAAAAGCTTTATTAAGTACATTTTCCGTCAAGACAATATCCCCAATATCAGGTTGCGAAATTTTTTCAGCTATATGCTTGTTAACAGGGAAAAGTAACTCAAAATGATTGGCTGCTTTTATTTCGATAAACTTCACATTAGGGTTTTTATTAAAGCTTTCCAATTGGTGTAGCGCATCAATATTGCCATCACTCCCCTCAATAACAAATGTATTGCTCTGAATTAAATTTAGGAATAATGCTGGTGCCCTGAGCTTATTTTCCATTTCATTTTGAGGATCATGAAGTGCGTAGTCTGGTCCGTACTGAATCGGCGCCGCTACCGGGCCAAAAGCAAAGACTGCTTTAAAATCAGAAGTGGCTGCTGCGACAAGCAAGACAAGAGTTCCGCCTGTACTATGTCCCCCGAGATAGATATTGTTGGAGTCCACATAATCCAGGCTTTTGAGATATTTAAGAGCACTTAAAACATCATTGACCTCTCCATAAAAACCCTCCTGTATTCCGGGGTTCCCCATAGTGCCTCTAAATGAGGGGTACATCATGACAAGGCCTTGTTCCCGATAAACTTTTGCGGATTGATCATTCAATTCTGGTTGCGAATTCCAGGCTGCATCCCCAATTCCGCCTACTGGAAAGCCACCTGTAATCCAAATTATCGCTGGTGATTTCTTTTTAATTTTTGGTCGGGGACTTACATAAGCATTCATGCTTCCCAGTTCAGTTTGGTATTGAATCAAAGAAAAAATCTCTTTTGGTGGCACGACGAATTTTTCGTCATCACTTACCTTTTTTACTATTGCTGTCTGAAAATCAGCGCGGACATCAAGCAACGTTTCCATTGCGGCGGCCGCAGAAGAAATTAGTAAGAAAATTAAAGTGATTAGTTTTCTAATCATGCTCATCGCCCCTGAATGATTAAAGAGTGTATTGATTTAATAAAAAGTTAAATCGTTGCTTTACGAGTAAAATGAAACAGCTTTGGCATTAAATAAAAAAGAATAAAGCTGT
>CBFGPN010000095.1:0-14633 GCA_965650675.1 uncultured Cellvibrio sp. | reverse complement strand
TGCGCCTATCGCAACAGGCGCCGGTAATTTCCAATAACCACGAACAACGAAATAAGTCAGGCAAGTAGTAGTCGCCATGGTCATAGTCACCGCTATACCGTAAGCACCCGCCAAACCTGATGAACTGCCAAAAAATAACACTACGGCAATAACGCCTGCTAATAACATCCAATTCACTGCGGGCATATAAATTTGTCCGGATTCTCTGGCAGATGTATGGCGTACTGTCATGCGCGGAAGAAAACCCAATTGCACTGCCTGTCGCGTCATAGAGTAAGCGCCGGAAATAACCGCTTGTGATGCAATAATTGCAGCGAGAGTTGCAATCAGTAATGCGGGCCAAATTAATGTTTGCGGAAAAAGTTTATAAAATGGATTGGAAATCGCAGAGGGATCAGCCAATAAAAGTGCACCCTGCCCCATATAATTTAATGCGAGTGATGGCAACACCAAATAAGTCCAGGCAATTTGAATTGGTTTGCGACCAAAATGGCCCATGTCCGCATAAAGTGCTTCAGCACCTGTAAGCGCCAATACAATTGCACCTATAGCCGCAAACACAAACCAACCGCGATCCAATAAAAAATTCCATGCGTGTAACGGATTCAAGGCTTCGAGAATTTTTGGCTCAGCAACAATATGTGCAACACCTGACACAGCCAACATTAAAAACCAAATAGAGACTATGGGACCAAACACTTTTCCCATAGCACCTGTTCCGTATCGTTGAACCCAAAACAAACTGATTAGAATTGCCAAGGTAATAGGAACAACCAAGGGTTTTAGTGTGGGCGTTACTACTTCCAAACCTTCCATAGCACCCAGCACTGAAATTGCGGGCGTGATAATGCTGTCACCATAAAATAAAGTCGCACCGAAAAGGCCGATACCCAATATCCAACGTTTTAATAATGGTCGTTTATTTGCAGTTTGCACAGCCAACGCCGTGAGTGCCAATGAACCACCTTCGCCACGATTGTCCGCACGCAAAATTAAAATCACATATTTAAACGTCACCACCAACATCAGCGCCCAAAAAACAGTGGAAATAGCACCGATTATGTGAACCGTATCCAATGGAATTCCGGTTGCCGGTGCAAAAATTTCTTTCACAGTGTAAAGAGGACTGGTGCCTATATCGCCGTAAACTACACCGATTGCCGCAAGGGTTAACGCAGCCATAGATTGACGAACAGGTGTCGATTGGGATTGAGTGGAATTAACAGAAGCTGTAACTGACATAAACATTACCAGAGGTTATTGACACACTGGCAGTGTTATAAAAATAACATCAGGATTGCATAAGTTTTTTATTAGTTTTCAACATCCAATAAACGGTAACCAATTCCCGCTTCTGTTAATAATAGTTCTGGTTGAGCTGGATTCACTTCCAATTTCGCACGCAGCTGCCCCATGTAGAGTCGCAAATAATGCGTGTGTTCAACATACTCTTGCCCCCAAACATCAATCAATAATTGACGATGAGTAACCACTTGCCCGGCACTGCGCACCAAACGCGCCAACAAATTAAATTCCGTCGGAGTCAAATGAACCAATTCGCCATCACGACTAACACGATGATGTACGAGATCAATAACAACGCCAGATTTTTCGTAATGCGTGATTGCAGGCCGCGACTGATTACCTCTGTGTCGCAAGGCAACGCGAATTCTCGCCAGCAATTCGCCGACACTAAAGGGTTTTACCAAATAATCATCCGCACCTGCATCCAACAAGTGAATTTTTTGCGCATCCGCATCACGTGCAGAAATCACAATCACGGCCGTAGAATGACGACGTCTGAGTTTATGCAAAAAATCACTGCCATCGCCATCGGGTAAACCCAGATCCAATAACACCAAATCAAAGGATGAATTTTTTATTTCAGCATCTATCAGACTTTGATTATAAATAGTCAGCGCTTCTGCAAGGCTAATCGCTGTTATCACCTGATAACCTTCCAGTTGCAATGCTTCACGCAGGGTAGCGCGTAATTCGCGATCATCTTCAATTAATAGCAAACGCATCGCCATCAAGACACCTCAATAGAATCCACCAAAGGCTGTGCAACCAAAGGCAGACAACATTCAACACTGACTCGTGAATTTTCTGACTTAACAACAAGATCGCCACCATGCGCACGCGCAATTGCCCGACACAAAGCCAAACCTACTCCCGCACCTTGAATATAACGCTGATCACCGCGCTGAAAAGGTAAAAATAATTTTTCTATATTGGATATATCAATAAACCCCTGATTGTGTACTGTCATCAAAACTGAGTTGTCTTTAACACAAGCGCATATTTCGATGGGAGAATCCATAGGGCTGTATTTAAACGCATTGTCGATGAGGTTATCCAACAATTGTGAAAGCAATAAGGAATCACCACGAATCAAGGGTAAATCAGACTCAACTTTTACAATCAATCGGGAATAGTTTTTGTGGGTACGCAAACGATGCATTACACCACCAATAATTTCTTCAACCGATTCCCAATCCAAATGAATGTTGTTTTCAATAGTATCCAATCGTGCGAGTTGCAAAACGTTTTGTGTTAATCGCTGCAACCGCTCTGCTTCATTACCAATACTTTCTGCCAATTGTTGCCGTTGGGATTGCTGCATACGCTCACTTTGTTGAACCAAAGAAGATGCCGCACTCATAATCGTCGCAAGTGGCGTTCGATAATCGTGGGAAATTGCGGCGAGCAATGTGTTGCGCACTGATTGCACCTGCAGCTGATCACGCGCTTGTTGCTCTTGTACAAAACTCAAATGGCGCTCCAGAGCGATTCCCATTTGATCACACAAGGCTTGAGCTTGAATGACATTATTTGTCTGTTGCACATTCACTTGATGTATTACCACCGAACCATAAGTCATTTTGCGACCGCGCAGTGGTAAATATAAGTCCTGTAGTTCTTGATATCGACCTGTTGCCGGCCCTAATGATTGACCCGTGCGTAAACAATGCCACAAGGCATCCAGCTGTTCGCGATCAATTTTTTGCAAATCAATCGAATGAATGACTGCAGTAATATTATTTTCTGGCGGAAGTGTTTGTTTTAAAGCCATGTAATCTGAAGGCTGATCAATCACATCACGCAATTTTTTTTGCAACAAAGGTAAAAGCAGATAAGGATCATCAATATCACGCAGACTATCGCTCCATGAACGCAACAATTCCACTTCATCTGCATGCGCTTGTACTTCAAGGGATTTTTTTCGCAAGGAGCTCATCAAACTGGCAATAATCAAATTCACTACCAACATCACCAATAACAACAAGGCGTCTTGATGGAAATGAATAGCAAAAGTGCCACGCGGTGGCACAAATGCCCAATTAAATGCCATCAACGCAACCAAGCTGATGATCAGAGTGAATCCAACGGACAACCAAATAGCAGCAATCGCCGAAGTCAAAACCAAAATCACACCCAGATTGCCCAGCTCCAAATATCTATCCAAAAACCACAAAATAACCCAGCCTGATATCCAAACGATCAGGCCAGGAACAGATGTAGAAAAGAGGGGTGACGGTTTCATCGCATGAGCTTAGCAGTATCTCTATATGGAACCCATAAGGATTATTTGATTCTTGAATTTTTTAGAGCGACCTTAATTTCCTGGCCTAGAGATAAGCGATTAAACTCCAAAGTCAAAGAAATAATTATTAAATAAAACCAATAGATTATCTTTCATTTCCATTTTTTGATTCCAGTTGCCCGAAGTACCTTTCATAAACATTTATATAGTTACTTGCAACCTGACATCTCGTAATATCGCCGTAATTGATATCCTGCAATTCATCGCCCCATCTAGCAATACCCGTAAAATGCCGCATCTTTATATGACTCTTTAAATTTCTTTCGATGCGACCTATTGTAAATACAGGATCTTCGAATCTCTCTTGCTCAACAATGACGTATTTGTGATGGCTTTTAATACTCCTGAAGAATTCACGCCATGATTGAATATTATAGTTTGTAGCCAATAATTGATTATCTAATAATTTCAGGTTTTTTATCAATTTCGTCTGGAACTTGTCTGTCTTTGTCGAAACCACTTTTGTGATATCCGATTTCGACAATACCAATAGTCCATCACACCGGAAATCATACACATATTGCACTAGCAACAGCTCATCTGATTCATCGAGAATAAATCCCTGAATACTATTCTGGTCGATGTACTTTCTTTCTATTGAAACTAGATTTTTACTCAAGATACTTCACCGGGACGAGGAACGGAGGGATTTTTAATTAATAAGGCCGCATAAACGGTGGTTTTTATTTTAATTTTTCTCTGACCCCAGTTTCGATTTGTGATACTAAATTTGGGAAGTTTATTGGCATGGCCTATTCCTTGTGTGACATAACGCCGAGTTCAGCCGCAGTTTGTAAGTTGGTTTTTTGTGGAATACTTTTGCGTAGCAAAACCACAAAAAAGCGACTTACAAACTGTCGAGCGCACGAAGTGCGCGGTGCTGGAACGATTTGTTATGCTATTTTTCGGAGCGGTTATTAGCTGATTCGTTTATCTGTTGCTGTCCATTTTCCGCTTTAGGAATAGCATGATCAAGAACAAAAGTTACTTGCGGAGCTGGAACGTCTTTGTTGGGTTCTGTGGACGTTTGTTGAGTTGACTTGCTGCTATTTTCTTCTTCGCTCATTGTGACTTTCCTCGTGGTTGTTAAGTTGGATGATATTATAAGAATTACTGACAGGGTTAGCGCCCACATAGAGAACGCAATATCTTTATAGCCTTTGATAAGTAGCTTTGATTTTTCTGCATTCCCTGTGCGTGCATATTTAATTGCATCTAAGCACGTTCTAGTTAATGCAAAGTGAATTGTAGGGAGGCTTTCAGGCTCGTAAGTGCTGATAAATTCTTCATTAAATGGGAGCCTAGGCATTTCTGTAAACCTTAAAGCCCTATACAAAAAGCTCCACGAAGATGCCATGGCTAAATATGTTATTGCAACAACAATACAAGTAAACCACTGAATGGTAGTTTCAGCGGGAAAGAATGATGATGAATAAAGACGTAGAATTATTGTGTATGCAACAACACCTACAGATAGCAGGCTTAAGTATTTAGCCGATTTATCTTCAATATTTTTAAAGCGCTGAAGTTCATCCTCAAATGCAGCCCGAGCATAGTTATAAAGAAATTCGTGCTTTTCATTCTTCATTAATTAACCTTAATAGGTAAATAAACGCACACCAGAGCATAACAGATTAATAAACAGCACCGACTATATATCCCCACAATATATTTTTTCAAGCACTTAGCAATATGCGCGGCGTATATCTGAATGCAGTTAGTTTTTTTACAGAAAAAATAACATCGAAATCAAGCCTGTCGCCACGCACGTACAGCTTCCAGTGATAATTCGGAATAGGTGCTGCTTAAATCTCTGCCTTTATATTGGGAATTGCTTTTTTCAAGAATGGGGGCGGATTGGTGAATGTCATGAGCTAATGTTGAGAGATACGCATGGCCTCCTTCCTGATAAGCGGCCAGTTCTTTGGCATTCAATTCAATCATGTAGCTGTATCCAAAAGCGCTATGATTACAATTGCAATCCAACAGGAATTTTCCCTGGTGCTCAAATAAAAACCATAGTTGGTTTTCGCAGTCGATAACTTTCATATGAATATACATCTAGGATATTTGGATCAAACTTTGTGTATCTTTGAATCCTTATTTTTTCAGCCAAAAAACAGCTCAATTACTATCACACAAACCACCATCACAATACACATAAACAGAAGATTGAACCTCATCGATGGATCTCCGTTTATAGCTTTTATTGAAATCCGGATATTGAATTACCTTTCTGCAAAGTGATTTTATTCATCACTTTGCAGAAAGGTTCGAAGCAACATTAAGTTTTCGAGGGCGGCTGCCAATTGGGGTATTTTGGATAGTCTCGTTCGAAATTGAAATCATGTAAAAATTCGGCATGATCTTTGTGTAACAAATGCAAAGTTGCATCGATTCCCAATCGCAACGCAGGTTCAGTCCATCCACCTTCAAGCGAAAAAGCTTCGCCCGCAAAATACAAATTGGATTCATGACTGTGATTTTGATTGTATGTGAGCAACGAGTGATTTTCATCCCAGGTTCGCTGACGATACAATTTTGCACATCCGCGTGCAGTGGGCTGATGTGACCAGTGAATGACAGCCGTTTGTGCATGATCAACATAATCCGACATAGGCGGATAACCACATCGTACCAATAATGTATCCAACTCCCTGAGACAATAACTTACCAATTCCTTGTCATTTTGATCAGCCAATAATTTATTGGCATCGTCTTCCCAGGTGTAACTGAGCAATACCACACCGGAATCTTTTATTGATGCCGTATCCAGTGCGTATCCATAAATTCCTTGAAGCGGCGTATCCGTGCTGATCAGCTGGGGAATAACTTTTTTTCCTTTCCCCGGCGTGTCTTCCCAGTAACGTTTTTTCAGTGCGATGAATACCTTACAACTGGTAATCCAGTGCGAACTCTTCATCGAATTAATGACGGTAAAGGGTAATTGTGTTTGCGGAAATCCGGAAAATGTTGTGGACAGTTCCATTGCCCAGGTCGGCGCGGTCAGAATAACGGCATCATAAATTCCTTCGTGTGTTGATGATGTTACCTTGATCCTGTCATCCGCTTGTTTTTCAACTTTACTGACCGGACTGGAAGTAAAAAGATGCAAACCGCGCTGATGTTTTTCCTTTAATGCATCGTAAAGTGAAATGGGTTTTTCACAGGAGTGATAATTGACAGGCAGATAAAATAAACATTCTGCAACTGATTGCACACCCAGATAAGTCGGCGCCGGAATTTCTTTGCCATTGCTGTCCTTGAAGGCGTGGGCGTGATGTACACCGCCCACAAACACCCCTTCTTTATTGAAACGTCCCTGAATTAATTTGTGTTTGGTTGCAAAACCAAACAACAAAGTACGCATAGGATACAAACAGGAAATATCGTAAAACGCACCCCAACTACCATCACCCGCACCGATGGTGTAAAAAATTTCCGCTTCCTTTGCATTCATGCCCAAACCACCAAAATAACCAGGATTTTTTTCATCGTAATGATCAATGCTATTCAGAAAAACCAATTCACGGAAATTCATCTGCCAATAGTGGGACACAATCTGTTGCCAGAACCCATCCCATTTTTGTGTACCGTAAACAGGTTTGACTTTGGAGAGAACCAAAGACGCAAAATCACTCCATTTTTTATTGACGATTTTCAAAATATCCGTTGGCGGTTCCGGTGCACCGGCTTTCCAGATCAATAATTCCGGACGACCTGACGACACCAGTGGATCCGGCCCCAAACCATCATTGATATAAATACCGGTATCGGCAACATCACCACCCGGATCAGGAAAAGGCTGATAAGTTAATTCGAATTCCTTGACGTAGTACCCCATTGCCGACGCCAACTCTGTGCCCGTATCAAAAAACGGAATACGCATGGCGCCCATTTCAAATGTTGTGTACTGGCCTTTGACAGGGCGGGAATAAAGACGACCAGTGAGTCGATCCGATGCTTCAAATATATCAATCTGATGATAACCACAACGAAATAATTCCCTTGCTGCAGTCAAACCGGCGGCACCCGCTCCTACTATTGCAATACGCAATTCCGGATTGCGAGCCCTGGCGATACCTGTATCTTTCGCCTGACTTAATAACTTATGGAAATCGAAATTAAAATCTGCAGGATTCGGAAAACCCACTCGCCAGTTTTGAATCACATCTTGAGATGGTTTTTCATCAGGGGCATAACTGAATAAATTGGAATCAAGGCTTTTATGCAAACTCATTCATTAAACTCCAAATACCAATAGATTATGGATATATGGGCTTGAGTATTGATGAGCAAATTGTTTTTGTCGGGATCAGTTTGGTATCAGTTTTTTTGCTGTTTCTGAATCAGAAATAATTGGTACTTTTTGGTGCATGGATTCCCAATTTCCGCTCCATCTTGAACGCAATTGTCGCAAGAATTCATGCCATTCCTGCGGGCTGCGCCATTCTGGATAAGGTTGGGGACGCACAGGTTTTGGAGAAGTCCACACCACGTGGTACTCACGATCAACACCAACCTGCGCAACACGTACCTGTCGCCACACATGGTTGTTGTGTTGATCAACAATTGCGTCGCCACCAGGCCCGGTATGCTTCAGTGATTTAAGCGCCTGCTTTACCAAAGTACGATCAACACTTTGCGCTTTTTCAACCGCATTAGCCCAAAGATAGACACCGACATAAGCGGATTCCATGTAACCACCAATACGTGAATTCTCACCATAACGCTGGCGATAGGCACGTACAAACTGATTATTTTTTTCGTTATCGATATTTTGGAAATAATTAAATACTGTATAAATTCCCTGAGTGAGTTCGAGAGGAATTGCCTCAAGATCATCTTCAGATAGCACCAGCGAAATAATCACTGTCTCAATATTTGCCTGATGATATTGCTGCAAAAATGCAAAATTTCCATCGAGACCTACAAGGGTCAAAATGATTGCATCCGGTTTTTTATCGACTATATCGGCTATGACTTTTGAAAAATCGATGGCGCCCAATGCCTCATAATGTTCACCAATAACTTCACCGCCATTTTCAATAATTTTTTGTTTTACAATTTCGTTGGTAACAAAAGGATATACGTAATCGGAACCTACCAACATAATGCGATCACACTTCAATACCTGTAACCAATCAACAGCTGGTAACGCCTGCTGATTTACGGTTGGCCCCACATAAATAATATGTGAAGACGATTCTATTCCTTCGTATTGAAAAGGATAAAACAGCAGATGCTCCTGATCCTCAATTAAAGGCTTTACACGTTTGCGGGATGATGAAGTTGAACAACCGAAAATAGCCGCAATTTCACTTTGTGTAATCAAATTGGCTGCCTGCTGCAAAAAACCGGATTCCGTCGATTGCCCGTCAGCCAGTACCGCACGAATTTGTTTACCCATCAAACCACCAGCAAGATTGATCTCATCAATTGCCAGCAGTGTTGCTTGCATGACTCCTTTTTCCAGCTCTCTTAAAATGCCAGTCTGGGAATGCAACACACCAACACTGATCGATGTTGAAACCGGATGTTGTAAACAACTGCTTTCATTCAATGATGAAGGCCACGACTGGTCAAAAATCACAGACTGGCTCAAAATTTCAGGAGAAATAGTTAATTTATTATTGGCAGATTCTTTTATTGCTAACTGGGCTTCAAGTGTATCCAGCGTTTTCAGCAGATGGCGAATATCAACGCCATAATATCGCGATAGCTCCACTGCTATCCTGCATAAAATTGGCCTGCCTGTTTCAGCACGTTTGATAGAAGAAATCGACACTTGAAAACATTTTTTTCTCAAATCATCAGCCAATTCTTCCTGACTCATCAAGCGCATATGTCTTAATGTTTTTAATTTTTTTTCATTCAGAAATACTTTAGTCATTACAACTCCATGTATCACCGGAAAATACCACTACTGGCATCCACCTGACACTGAAGCTATTTTTTTGATAAGAATTGAGATCAAACATTATTATGTTTTTGACAACGTCATTATTGGATATACCTGGCACAAAAAACTTCTTTTGAATCCATGCACCCTGTTTATTAGCTGTTCGCAGAAGAACGTCGTCACGTTAGACTCCGGCGAGAATGTTTTCAACAATTAATTGCGCAGAATCAGATTAATTGGCACCTGGAGTCATATTTTTTATAGCACTCTGGCATTTAAAGAAAGGTTTATAACGTTTTTCTTAATAGTTAACGAAAAAGTGATGCTGAAAAGTAATAACAGAAGGATAATTTTTCGGAGGTCTCACCATCAGAACAACAAGGCATAAACTATCAATGCAAAAAATTGTGCCATTACATAAATAAAAAATAATGCTGAGTAAGCACCTGCTCCAGTTGTTCCGTTTTGTCCTGCAGCAGTTATAGCGGAATAAAAAAATAATCCCGTACCTACAATCATTGTCCAATAAGGGTGATGAGAGAAGAAAGGTAAAATCAATAACACCAACGCCAGTGGGAAGAGCAGGGTCGCCACTTTTTCACCAAGCTTTTTCAATAACACCACAATAGTCAATGTAGATAAAACTGCCGCCAGTATCGGCCACCAAACCCACAATCCTTTTTGAGGCTGCTCTATGTTTTGTGCAACTTCCGGTTCAGGCGCAAGAGCTCCCTGATGGAAAAAAATATAATAGCCAATAATGTTCAACATAAAACTCCCGGCACTCACAACCAACAACATTTCAAATGCTGATGCCAATTGAAATTTCTTTTGAGCTATCCAGGCCAGCAATAAAAAATAAACATAAAGAGGAATAAAATAAAAAATCAGGTTATGCCAAAAATATTCGTGGTAATAAAGCAAGGCAAAGGGTGCCAACACAGTAAAAGTGTCACTGATTCGCTGTGATTGATATTCACCCGTTTCAGGATTACGCGCAGTTCTGACATCCCAACATAATAGAAATGGATAAATCGCGCCGAGTATCAGTGTGAGATAAAGTATGGTCATCAGGACTCTTTATAAATTCAAACAATAAAATATTTTTACCATGCGTCTGACTTGAAAAGTCGATCCGGAGAACGGGACTATATCTATCTGCTCAAGCAAAGCCAACCAAAGCCCC
Organism: uncultured Cellvibrio sp.; assembly: GCA_965650675.1. GTDB lineage: Bacteria > Pseudomonadota > Gammaproteobacteria > Pseudomonadales > Cellvibrionaceae > Cellvibrio. The sequence goes on along the minus strand of CBFGPN010000095.1, from coordinate 3,938 downwards.
CACAAAACCAAGGTCAAAACCACAAGTTTTTATAAACATATGCATAAAGAAACTAAACCATTGCATCTTTTATATTGAGAATGCCTCTCTGCTTGTCGATAATACGCGCCTCTTTTGTCCCTTTTGGTAACACCTCTATGAGTTTCAGTGAACTGGCTGTGATCATGCTCAGTACGCTACTGGTCAACAACTTTGTGTTGGTCCAGTTTTTGGGACTATGCCCCTTTATGGGTGTGTCCAATAAACTCGAAAGTGCTATTGGCATGGCGGGCGCGACCACCTTTGTGATGACACTGGCATCCGCTTGCGCCTATCTGGTGGATAGCTGGTTGTTAGTCCCGTTAAATCTGGAATTCCTACGGACCATTTCTTTTATTCTGGTGATAGCCGCGGTGGTCCAATTCGTAAAAATGTTTATGGAAAAGACCAGCCCCCTGCTCTACCGCGTGCTCGGCGTCTTCCTTCCTTTAATTACTGTGAACTGCGCAGTGCTGGGTGTAGCTTTGATCAACACTCAAAAAGCCCACAACTTTTTGGAATCTGTTCTCTACGGTTTCGGTGGCGCACTGGGTTTTTCGATGGTGCTGGTGTTGTTCTCGGCCATGCGTGAACGTTTGGCAGTCGCGGATGTGCCTGCCCCTTTCAAAGGTGCATCCATAGGTATGATCACTGCGGGTTTGATGGCGCTGGCGTTTATGGGATTTGCGGGATTGGTGAAACCGGGTTGATTTTTTACCCCCTCTCCCTCTGGGAGAGGGCTGGGGTGAGGGCCTGAGGATTGATGATCTCCCCTCACCCTAACCCTCTCCCAAAGGGAGAGGGGATAAACGATTTCTTTTTGAGTATCGAGAATGATTGATTTTATTTCACAAAACCTTCTGATCAGTGCCTTGATTGCGCTGGGCGGCTTGTCGATTTTATTCGGCGCCGTGCTGGGTTTTGCTGCTGTAAAGTTCAAGGTGGAAGGCGATCCGTTGGTTGAGCAGATTGATGCTTTGCTCCCACAAACCCAATGTGGTCAATGCGGCCACCCGGGTTGCCGCCCTTATGCCCAGGCGATTGTCGCAGGCGAAGCCATCAATAAATGTCCACCTGGTGGTCAAGCCACTATTAATGCACTGGCCGATTTACTGGATGTCGAAGCGCCTTCGCTCGATGCCGAACACGGTGAACATCTGGATGTAAAACGGGTTGCCTTTATTCGCGAAGACGAATGTATCGGCTGTACCAAATGTATTCAGGCTTGCCCTATGGACGCCATTTTGGGTGCGGCCAAACAAATGCACACAGTGATCGCCGATGAATGTACCGGCTGCGATTTGTGTGTTGAGCCATGCCCGGTTGATTGTATCGATATGATTCCAGTCGAAACTGATCTGCAAACCTGGCATTGGACCTTACCCGCGACCAATCAAAAGCCTGTGTTCCAGTTGATTGCCCAGGAAATTCCGTTAATTGCGACCGATTCCGGCCGCGGTGATGCGTTCGCAAAATCCGCCGATGATGAAACAGGTAAAGCTGCCTGATGACCAGTTTGATTCCGATTTGGGAATTGCCCGGTGGCATTCATCCCGCAGAAAACAAAACCCAATCCCTGCAATTACCCATTGGGCATTTGCCGCTGCCGCCGCAGTTGATCATTCCGCTCAACCAACATTTGGGTAGGCCCGCACAACCAGTGGTGAGTGTTGGCGAGCATGTATTAAAAGGCCAATTGATCGGTGCAGCAGAAGGGACTTTCAGTGCTAACACTCATGCATCAACATCAGGAACCGTAATTGCGATCGAAGATCGCCAAGTTCCACACGCTTCCGGCATGACAGCCGAATGTATTGTGATTCAACCCGACGGCAAAGAAGAATGGATTGCACTGCAAACTTGCGACAATTATTTGCAACTCGACCGCTTGATTCTGCTCGATAAAATTCGCGCAGCCGGTGTTGCCGGTTTGGGTGGTGCGGGTTTCCCTACGGCGGTAAAACTCGCCCCAAAATCCACGCAAGTGATTGATACACTGGTGATCAACGGCGCTGAGTGCGAGCCCTACATCACCGCCGACGATATTCTGATGCAAGAACGTGCCGATCAATTAATTGAAGGTGTGTTGCTCACCAGTCATATTTTGCATCACCCGAAAAATATTCTGATCGGGATTGAAGACAACAAACCCAAAGCAATTGCTGCAGTAAAAGCCGCAGTGGAAATTGCCAAGCAAACTCAAGCTGAAGCGGCAAATATCAAAGTGGTTTCATTCCCCACCAAATATCCTTCTGGTGGCGCCAAACAATTAATTTATATTTTGACCGGTCGCGAAATTCCCAGCGGTCATCACTCTGCTGATATTGGTGTGATTTGTGTCAACGTGGCCACCGCAATTGCGGCATGGCGAGCAGTGCGTTTTGGTGAGCCGTTAATTTCTCGCATCACCACACTAGTGGGTGAAGCTTTAGGTAAACAACGCAATTTGGAATTATTGTTGGGCACACCGATTGATTATGTGTTGCAACAACAAGGTTTCGATGCAAAACGCGCTTCACGCGTGATTATGGGCGGCCCTATGATGGGTTTCACTTTGCCCGCACTCAATGTGCCAGTGATTAAAACCACCAACTGTTTATTGGCACCCACAGCAAAAGAATTACCACTGCCTGATCCCGCACAAGCTTGTATTCGTTGCGGTTTGTGCGCAGAAGTTTGCCCGGCGAGTTTGTTGCCGCAACAATTATTCTGGTATGCACAAGCTGAAGATTTTGATCGACTCGAATCGCACAATTTATTTGATTGCATTGAGTGCGGTGCCTGTTCTTATGTATGCCCCAGCAGCATTCCGCTGGTGCAATACTATCGTGCCGCCAAAGGCAGTATTCGCCAACATCTGATCGAAAAAGAAAAATCGGATCGTTCACGTCAACGGTTTGAATTCCGCAAAGAGCGTTTGGCAAAAGAAGAAGCCGAAAAAGAAGCCAAACGTTTGGCTCGCCAAAAAGCAGCTGAAGAAGCAAAAAAACAACTCGCGGATAAACAAGCGGCTGCACCTGTGCCCGCACAAATTGTTGACCCAATCAAACTGACAACACCGGAATTATCACCCGAAGAACAAAAAGCCAAACTTGAACGTTTGGTAGCAGCCGCGAAAAATGCTCTGGAGTTTGCACAAAAACCTTTGGTATCACGCGACCCGAAAAACAAACCTATCACCGAAGAACAGTTGGAAAAGCAAGCGGCACGTATCAAACAAGCTGAATTGAAATTATCCGAAGCGGAAACAAAACTCGCAGAATTTTTAGCGCAAGCACCGGATAAAAAAGCTCCAGCAAAAGATTCCACGGCATCTTCTGTGCCTGCTGCCGCGCCAGTCGATGACCCGGTCGCAGCCGCTATTGCTCGCGCACAAGCCAAAATGAATTTATCACCCGCGGATAAACTCAGAGCTGATTTGGAATCGCTGCAAACTCGTTTGCAAAAAGCGCAAGAAAAAGTCGAAGCGGCAAAAGCGGAAGGCAGCAGTAATCTGGACGCGTTACAACAAGGCGCAGAAAAGTTGCAGCAAAAAATTGAGCAGACAATAGCGTCCTTAAAAGAATTGGGCATTGATGGAAGCACTGCGCCGGTTGTGACTGAGCCGGAAAAATCCGCCGCTGAATTGGCAATCGAAAAAGCCAAAGCAAAAGCCGCTGCGCTGGCCAATATGAGCGATGACGAAAAACGCGCAGAACAACGCAAATCATTGGAAGACAGATTGCAAAAAGCGCGCGAGCGTTTGGCCAAGGCTGAAGCAGAAGGTGATGCGAATGTTGAAGTGTTTAGGAGTAGTGTTGAGAAGTTGGAAGCAAAACTGAAAGAATTGAGTTAAACGAGATTTGGCTCCTCCCTTTGAAAAAGGGAGGCGGGGGAGGGATTTAAGATCTCAGCAATTTTACAAAATTTAAATCCCCCCT
>CBFGPN010000094.1:0-14662 GCA_965650675.1 uncultured Cellvibrio sp. | reverse complement strand
GAGAAGCGCCATTAGCATTATTACGAATTTCATTTAAATCTTGCAGATCATTAATTTCAATCAAGCCGTCATCGTCAAGATCATAATCTTCACGATTACTTTCTGCATAAACGGGTGTTACTGCAAAATAGAAAAAAGTGATTATGACAAATAGGCGGGATTTCATGGCTTGTCTCCTTCAACAATTTTGACGGCAGGTTGCACATAAACGGTCTGATTCAACAGCAAACAGCCTTAAACATAAAATCAAAAATATTTAGAGAACCCGGGACAGTTAGAAAAAGCAGCGATGTCTTTGATGTGGTGTAAGGTTTTCGCATGCTCTCACGCAATAAAATTGATGTAAACAGCTAAAATTTAAAAATGGCACAGGATTTAACTGGATTTCAAAAAAATATTAGTATCTATTCACAAAAATAATATTTTTCGCCTAATTCCATATCATGAAATAAAAATTTATTATTGTCACAAAAATATAATCACAGAATGATTGACCAATATTTATCAATAGAATTGAATAGCCTGATTTTTAAAATTTAATACGCCATGCTATCAATTTCCTTATCGATCATTAATTACCCATGACTATGGAAAGTTTGTATACCTGACCATAAATCAATGCGCCTCAATTCACATTTCATTGCCCTGCCATAGGCATCGATATACACTTGGCACAAAATTAACCGTAAACACCGTTATGAATCTATTTTCCCCTCTATCCCCTCCCGAACTGACAAAAAGCCAGCGTATCACCTGGGGCCAACTCCATGGATGTGCACCAGCCCTGGCTATCGTTGAAGCGACGCTAAAACAACAAAATTTCAGCCTGGTCATTACCAGCAATACCAGCAGTGCAATTGCACTGGAAAATGAATTGGAATTTTTCGCAGCAGAAACCGGCCTGAAAATTTTACACCTGGCAGATTGGGAAACCCTGCCTTATGACAGCATCTCCCCGCATCAGGACATTATTTCAGAGCGACTGTTTACGCTTTATCAATTACCACTAACACAACAAGGCGTTTTGGTAGTTCCGATTACCAGCTTGTTGCAACGTTTAATGCCGCAGTCTTATCTGGTTGCAAACAGCTTGATTGTCAACGTCGGCGATAAATTCAACCCGCAGAATTTACGCCAACAACTGGAACGCGCCGGATATCGTGCGGTGGATACAGTTTACGAGCACGGTGAATTTGCTGTGCGAGGTTCGCTCATGGATATTTTTCCCATGGGTAACGAGTCGCCGTATCGCATTGAATTATTTGATGATGAAATTGAATCACTGCGCACTTTTGATCCGGAAACACAGCGCACACTTGATAAAGTAGAAAAGATTAATTTTTTACCTGCAAAAGAGTTCCCGCTTGATAAAACCGGCATCCAATTATTTAAACAACAATGGATGGAAAAGTTTGATGTCAATCATAAAGCCTGCCCGGTATTTCAGGATATCAGTGCCGGGATCTCCCCACCGGGAATAGAATATTATCTACCCTTATTTTTCACAGAAACCAGTAGCCTGTTTGATTATTTACCCAAATCAACGTCGGTTTTCACGCTTGGGGAACTTGAACAGTCAGCAGAACATTTTTGGCAGGAATTAAATCGCCGGTACGAAAGCAGAAAAGGCGATCTACTGCGCCCGTTATTACCACCCAATCAAATTTATTTAGCGATTGATGAACTTTTCAGGAATTTGAAATTACATCAACGTATTGATATTACCCATGAATTTCAGGAAGAAAAAACCGGTTACTATTCATTTGCTACACAAGTACCTCCCAGCCTTCCAATACGCATGCAAGCTGAAAATCCATTGACAGCGATTGAATCATTTTTAATGGAACACTCCGGCCCCATTTTGTTTTGTGCTGAATCTGCCGGGCGGCGTGAAGCTTTGTTGGAATTATTACAACGTATTCGCATTCAACCGGAAATACTGGATAACTGGAAAACTTTTTCTGAAAAAAAATCCGGCATTGCCATTACTATCGCCCCGTTGGAACAGGGTTTATTACAAACCGAACCACCACTGGCCATTGTCAGTGAATCACAACTTTTTGGTGAACGTGTACAGCAACAAAGGCGACGCAAACAGTCTCAGGATAATGCCGACCTTATTGTCAAACATTTAACCGAATTAAAAATCGGCGCGCCGGTTGTGCATATAGATCACGGTGTAGGTCGTTATCGCGGATTGGAAAGTATTACGCTGGACAATCAAACCAATGAATTTTTAACACTCGAATATGCTGATGGCGCAAAACTTTATGTGCCTGTCACCAATTTGCATGTCATCAGTCGTTATAGCGGCAACGATGAGGCACTTGCACCTTTACATAAATTAGGCAGCGAAGCCTGGCAAAAAGCCAAACGTAAAGCCGCCGAACAAATTCGTGATACCGCAGCAGAATTATTGGAAGTTTATGCAAAACGTGCAGCACGAAAAGGTTTTGCATTTCCAGACCCTGAATTGGCTTACCAAACATTTGCAGCGAGTTTTCCTTTTGAAGAAACACCCGATCAACAGCGTGCAATAGAAGCAGTACGTGCCGACATGTTGTCAAACAAACCTATGGACAGATTGGTTTGTGGCGATGTGGGTTTTGGTAAAACCGAAGTTGCCATGCGCGCTGCGTTTATTGCCAGTCACGCAGGAAAACAGGTCGTCATTCTGGCACCCACTACTTTGTTGGCACAACAGCATTATGAATCACTGAAAGATCGTTTTGCGGACTGGCCAATCAACATTGATGTGTTGTCACGATTCAAAACCAACAAAGAAGTCGAAGATGCGTTGGCACGTTTGGCAGAAGGCAAAATTGATATCATCGTCGGCACACATAAGTTGTTGCAGCCCGATGTTAAATTTAAAAATCTGGGTTTATTGATTATTGATGAAGAACATCGTTTTGGTGTGCGTCAAAAAGAACAAATGAAAGCGTTCCGCGCTGAAATTGATATTCTCACGCTAACCGCGACACCCATTCCGCGTACATTAAATATGTCCATGTCAGGAATTCGTGATTTATCGATTATTGCAACACCACCTGCACGACGACTGTCTGTTAAAACATTCGTCCGTCAACATGATGAACCCACCATTAAAGAAGCTATTTTGCGCGAAATTTTGCGCGGTGGTCAGGTGTATTATTTACACAATGAAGTGGACACTATTGAAAAAACTGCCCGTGAATTACAAGCGCTGGTTCCCGAAGCCCGCATTGGTATAGGACATGGACAACTGCGCGAACGTGACCTCGAACGAGTGATGTCCGATTTTTATCACAAACGATTTAATATTCTGGTGTGCACTACCATTATTGAAACCGGTATCGATATCCCAAGTGCCAACACTATTATTATTCATCGCGCAGATAAATTTGGCTTGGCGCAATTACACCAACTGCGTGGTCGCGTCGGCAGGTCACATCATCAAGCTTACGCTTATTTATTAACACCCGAACGCCGAGCCATGACGGATGATGCCATCAAACGTTTGGAAGCGATTAGTGCTGCCGAAGATTTGGGAGCAGGCTTTACGCTCGCCACTTACGATATGGAAATTCGCGGAGCCGGTGAATTATTAGGTGAAGAACAAAGTGGACAAATACAGACTATCGGTTTTTCACTTTATATGGAAATGCTGGATCAAGCAGTTAAATCAATACGCAAAGGAAAACAAGTTGATTTTGAACAATCCTTGCGTGATGTGACTGAAGTCAATTTGCATATTCCGGCGTTAATTCCTTCAGATTATCTACCCGATGTTCATGGCAGACTGGTGATGTATAAGCGTATTGCCAGTGCAGAAACCAAAGAGGATCTGCGCGATTTGCAAGTAGAAATGATCGATCGCTTCGGATTGCTTCCTGATCAAACCAAAAACCTGTTTCGTGTGACTGAACTAAAAATTCTGGCACAGGCACTTGGCATCAGTAAACTGGAAGCCAACCATCGTGGTGGTTTTGTGGATTTCACCACTGAGACAAAAGTCGATCCAATGAAAATAGTCACTCTGGTACAATCCCAACCGCGAGTCTTCAAACTGGAGGGAGCAAGTAAATTAAAATTCACTATTCCCATGGAATCAATTGAAGATCGTATGCAGCATATCTCACAACTTTTACAGAGCCTCTCATGAAAACAACAGCATCGACATTGATTTCTGCTTTTGCGTTGATTCTATCCGGCATTTCATTTTTTAGTGTAAATCTGGCGAACGCTCAAGCGGTTGAAAAAACAGTGACTGGCAACCAGGGTTGGTATCAAGTTGAAATGATTATTTTTTCGCGCCGGAATCCTGCAATTCAGGAACATTTTCCCAACAATATATCCTTGCATTACCCTGCGTATTGGCAATCGTTAAAGGATCCCAATCCTGTTACTTCTGCAGAAACAGAAAGCAACAGTGACCTTACCAGCACCACAACAACTAATCCCTCTACAATTAATATCGATTTTAATACGCAGGCTTTTTATCAACTACCTGCCGAAATGCGTCAATTAAATTTGCAAGCCGATAAATTTGCACGTTCTATTGATTATCAATTGCTGTTTCATCAAGCATGGCGTCAACCCGTCACGATAAAAAACCAAGCTGACTGGATATTGATCCACAACACCAATGCATTACAACCAGCCCCCAAACTGGCAGGTGCAATTCGTTTAAGTGTTGCAACTTATTTACGACTGGATACCAATTTATGGTTTGCAGAATTCGAACCCGCACAACCGGAAATCGAAAACCCCTGGCCAGAATTACCCGATAATCCTGAAGTAATTACACAGGATACCTTGGGAATAGAAAATGATGCAGCAATACAAAATATTTCCGATACACAAAACACTATCACCAGCGCTGTTTCAGATGCAACTGATCAAACTGCAACTGAAGCCTGGCAAACAAAACGCATTGTGTTATTAAAAGAAAAACGGGATATGCGCAGCAACGAAGTTCATTATATTGATCATCCTGTTCTTGGGATCATTATTAAAATTGTCCCTTTTAAAGTTGCTACAACCAATACTTCAATTCAATAATTATTGTACTTCGAGAATTTTTTCCCGAAAAAGTGGTCTTCACATAACCCGGTAGCTTTTAACACGAGATACGGCAGTTATGGCAATTAAAGTCGAAGATATTTTTATGATTAATGTAAAATGCGCACAAATAGGGTGCACATTAGAAACAAGACTATGACACTTAAATATTCCCTGATTCTGGCAACATTAACTTTTATACTCGGGTATTACTTTAGTGAGTATCGCCATTCACTAAATAAACCCGCTGAACATACGCAATCGTCCTTATTGAACTCCACTCCTGCCGCACCAACTCTGGAAACACCACTAACAACGAAATCTTTTGAGCCTGTATCAAACAATGTCCAACAGACTTCACTTGAAAAAATTCAGGAGTTGATCGCCAATAATTCCTATCCATCCGCCATTCAATTATTAAATAGTGAGTTGAAAAAAAATCCTGCTGATACCCAGGCTTTGTTATTACTGGCGCGCTTGTTGGAACAACAAGGGCAGCATCAGGATGCCATCGGTATTTGGTTTCGTTATATCGCGGCGGAAACTGATGCAAAAAAAATTGACGATGCAATTGGTTATTTATCCAATTACTTACTCAGGCTTGCTGACAACCCCATGATTTTTGGCGAGAGCCGTGACTGGCTTATCTCACAATTAAATGACCTGATCAAACTCACGCCTGACACAGGTGAATTGCATTTGCAATTAGCCGAAATTTATTCAGAAAAAGCAGATACCGAGCAAGTGCAATATCACGCGCTTATGGCCGCCAATCAAACCGAAACCCGCTCACGCGCTGAAGCGATATTGGCAAAACTGACAGAAAAAACCGTTATGGCACAAACTGAAAATGAAATCAGTATTCCGCTTACACGTTTTGGCAACCAATTTCTGGTTCCTATTCAGGTGGATGGGCAGTCAATCAAATTATTATTGGATACCGGTGCTTCTATCAGCGGGCTTACATCCAACTTTTTACAACAACACCCTGCGATGATCAAATCGCAAAAACCCATACAGCTCAATACTGCTAGCGGCACTATCGACAGTTTTTTATTTGTTGTGGACAGTTTCACCCTGGATAAAATTACATTTAACAAACATATGCTGGCCAATCTGCCTATGGAAAACTTTGATCACTTTGATGGGCTGCTGGGGATTGATATTCTGGGTAAATTCGATTTTGTGATTGACCAAAACAATGCCGTATTACATTTGCGAAAACGTCAATAAGGTTCACATTTTACAAGGCAGCTTGTGGTATGATCCGCTGCCTGATTCACCAGCTGAACTCAGCAATAACGACAATAAATTTGATATAACAACGGCAAAAAATATCGGTAACACCTATCCATAACCAGTTACCACACGAGATCAACATCATGACTATAAAATATTGGATTCTGGGTTTGCTTACCTGTGTAGCAGTCAACAGCTTTGCAGCAAATCGCCCATCCGGCTGGACTACTATTTGTAAAGAAGGCAAAACCTGTACCCTGGCAAGTACCACTAATGTTGCTTTTGGTCGTTCAGATCAGTTTATTTATAAAGTATTAAACGGCACATTTGTGTGTTCCGAGCTGACATTTGGCGGCCGTATCGCCGGTGGCAACAACGAGTGTTCAATCAATACTTCAGCAACCACATCGTCATCCAAATCATCAAGCACTTCCAAGTCTTCAAGTTCATCCAAAAGCGCTGTCACTTCCTCTTCAAAATCATCAAGCAGCTCAACCACTACTACTGCTTGTAAAGCAGGAACCACTATTTCGGGTGCAGTAGATTGCGGCAATATTTCAATAGGAACCACTTGTGGCGGGCAAGATGAAGGCCAGGCACCTGTATTGACACTTGCAGACGGCGCATCCATTAAAAACCTTCGTATAAAAGCCGGTGCTGCTGCTGACGGCATCCATTGCAAAGGCAATTGCACAATGGAAAATGTAGTCTGGGAAGATGTGTGTGAAGATGCTGCCACCATGTTGGGCGGTTCAGGAAAAGTCATGAATATCATTGGTGGTTCAGCCAGCCATGCGGAAGACAAAGTTTTCCAGCACAACGGCATAGGCAGCACTATCAATATCAATGGCTTCACCACTTATGGAACCATTGGCCGTTTCTGGGCATCTTGCGGCAACTGTACAAACAACGCAGGCCCACGTAAATTAATCGCCAACAATGTCAACATCACCGGCCCCGTTGCAAAACCTGACGGCACCATGGCCTATGTGTTGCGTTTAAACAGCAACTATGGCGATAAAGCCACAGTGCGCAACATGAAAATCAAAAATTACAAAACCGGCGCACCACAAGTTTGTGTACAGGCAACCGGCATCACCAAAGCTGAAGAACAAGTCGGTGCGAAACAAACCAACCAAGGCGAATTCTGGAATACCGCAAGTTGCGATATCAGCAAATCAGATGTAACCGCTTATTAATTTTTCATTTTTAAACAAAAAGGCCGCAATTTTCTGCGGCCTTTTTGTTTGGTTTTGCTTATATTGTTGATACCGCAGCAGAACTTTCCTACCTGCACCCCACAGGCAAAGATTTAGCATCAACATTTGTTAAATTTTCCCCGACGGCCTGCATCCCCTCAGGCACACCGGAATATCCACAAATCCATGAGATAGGACTTGTCTCCGAATCTTTAACGACAATTGGCCTGATACTCAGGATTTTATTTTTTAGATTGGGATGAGATTTGTTACCCAAATATAAATGAAACGCGCCTTCCTTTAATTCAATGCGAGTAACGAAATTACCAATCAAATGATTGGGTTTTGGAATTTCAGCTTCTTCGTTATCTTCTGGAAATTCAAGATTGGTTTCATAAAAAAGTGAAATTTGTTTCTTATATTTTTCAACTAACTCTATCGATTCTGTTATTTGTTTACGCGAAATATTGTCTTGCGGGATAGGCAGTGCGAACAAAGCAAGGATACAAATGATGGCCAGCACAACCATCATTTCCATCAAGGTGAAGCCTGTTATTTTTTTCATGTCTTAACACTCTCTCTCCTGCCCCTCTCCTTACAAAAACTTCGCTGCATACCAACAGCTGGCATGTAACTCGTAGCCCTGCTCTTTTGCCCAGGCGATTCCGGTTCGCACCAATTTTTCGGCTATGCCTTGCCCTCTGAATTCAGGCGGAACAAATGTGCTGTAAAAATCAATTTGATTGGATTCCAGACGATAGGCCAGAACAGCTTCCTGACCCTCTTTTTGCACAATAAATTTTTGCTGATGCAATTGGTGAACAACGTTTATCAAATCTTTGAACCCCACAAATCATATTCATCCGCATGTTCAATTTTAACTTGCACTATATCGCCTGCTTGTAGACTTTGTTCGTCATTCAAATAAACCGCACCGTCAATTTCCGGTGCATCAGCAAAGCTGCGACCAATTGCACCTTCATCATCAACTTCATCAATTAACACTGAAATTGTTTTGCCAATTTTTTGTTGCAATTTGTCGGCGGAAATTTTTTGTTGCAATTGCATAAAGCGATCATAACGTTCTTGTTTGATTTCATCAGGAACATGATCGGGTAGCTCATTTGCCTTGGCGCCTTCAACTGGAGAATATTGAAAACAACCTACGCGATCCAATTGCGCTTCCTGTAAAAAATCCAGCAATTGATTGAAATCATCTTCAGTTTCACCGGGGAAGCCAACAATAAAAGTGGAACGCAAAGTTAAATCCGGCACTTGTTGGCGCCATGAATGAATGCGCTCAAGTGTTTGTTCAACCTGACCGGGCCTGCGCATTTTTCGCAACAGCGTCGGGCTTGCATGTTGGAAAGGAATATCCAGATAAGGCAGGACTTTGCCATCTGCCATCAATGGAATAATTTTATCGACATGAGGATAAGGGTAAACATAATGCAAACGCACCCAAACACCCAGCTCACCCAAAGCAGCCGACAATTGGTACATATCCGTTTTTAACGGACGACCGTCCCAAAAATCGGTGCGATGTTTGATGTCCACACCATAAGCCGATGTGTCTTGTGAAATCACCAATAATTCTTTTACGCCAGCTTTCACCAAACGCTCGGCTTCACCCATCACCTGCCCTATTGGTCGGCTCACCAACTTGCCGCGCATATCCGGGATGATGCAAAAACTGCAACTGTGATTACAACCTTCGGAGATTTTCAGGTAAGCGTAATGACGCGGTGTGAGCTTGATTCCCTGAGGCGGAACCAAATCCATAAAAGGATTGTGATTGGGTTTAGGTGGTAAATGCTGATGCACCTGACTCAACACTTCTTCGTAAGCATGGGCGCCGGTAATGCCCAATACGTTCGGGTGAACCTGAATGATTTCGTCTTTCTTTGCACCAAGACAGCCAGTGACCAAAACCTTGCCGTTTTCATTCAGGGCTTCACCAATCGCACCCAAGGATTCCTGCACGGCACTGTCAATAAAGCCGCAGGTGTTCACTATCACCATATCCGCATCGTTATAGCTGGGAACTATGTTGTAACCCTCCATGCGTAATTGGGTGAGGATACGCTCGGAATCCACCAGGTTTTTAGGGCAACCCAAGCTGACGAAACCAATAGTGGGATTTTCAGATGATGACACTTTTGAACTACTCATATGGAAAAAATCAGGCCGACGAAAAAGGCGCATATTGTAGGCTTTTGCCGCAGATTTGACTAACTTTTCTCACTAGAAAAGCAATATAACTGAACTACACTGTTTAAAATTCCTATAGATAAAGAGTGTTATATGTTTAAGGGTTTAAGTCTTAAAGCCACTTTTGGTGTGGTGATGGGGACATTGTTATGTGGATTTCTGGCTTTTGGAATGCTTGCCTATTCAAAATTCAATTTATTATCAATTCAAGGTCCTATCTATAAACAGCTTATTCAGGGAAAAGATTTAATTGCTGATATTTTACCGCCACCTGCATACGTGTTTGAAAGCCAACTGATCGTTTATCAATTATCAAGTACTGAAAACGTTAATGAACAAAAAGAATTATTACAACGATTAAAACAACTACAGCAAGATTTTGAAAATCGCACTGTTTTTTGGCAAGAGCAAACACTTTCGTCGGACATTAAAGATGCCATCAACAATCATTTAACGCCAACCGGCAGTGCATTTTTTGATTATGTGAACAAACACTATCTTGTAGATTTGTCATCCGGGAATGCAGAAAAAATTCGCAATTCATTAAATAATGCACAACAACTTTATAATCAACACCGGTTCGCTGTAGACAGGGTTGTTGAACTGGCCAATCGTGATTACCAACAACTGGAAACATATTCAAAAGATAATCTGAAATCCGGTTATTTATGGTTACTGATAATTCTGATTGGATCGACAGCAGCTTCAATGATTGTGGCGTTCATTGCATCACAAGTCATACTTAAAGAATTGGGTGGAGAACCTGCTTATGTAGAAAGTGTTGTCAGGCAACTCGCACATGGTGAAATGAGGGTCAATATTAACAATGATTCATCAAGGGACAGCTTGCTTACCAGCATTCAATTTATGACCGATAAAATTGTCGATGTTGTAAGAAGTGTCGATAAAATTAATCGCGATATCAGTCAATCTATTTTTCACGTGGCCAACACCACTCAGGACTTAACCAGCAGTATTAATTCGCAACAAATCGAATCAAAAGAAGTTGCCAGTGCAACTCACTCCTTAAAAGAATTACTGCACTCAGTACAGAACATGACAACGCAAGCACGCGAAAAAAACCAGGCTGTGGAATCCAAAGCAAAAGCCGGATTACAATCTATAGAAATAATTAATCATGCGATGGAAAAAGCAGTTTCCAGAGTAGACCTATCTGAAAAATCAGTGCGTGAGTTGGCTAATGCCAGTGCAGAAATTAACAGCATAGTATCCAGTATTAAAACCATTGCGGATCAAACCAATTTATTAGCACTGAATGCTGCCATAGAAGCAGCAAGAGCAGGAGAACAAGGCCGGGGATTTGCTGTAGTTGCAGATGAAGTCAGAACACTGGCAACCAAAACAGCACAAGCAACCACCATGATTCAAAATATAGTTAATGGTTTGAATACCAAAGTTGAAGAAAGTCTGAATTCAATGACACAGGTTTCCGAAGTAGTGAAGCAAACCCAACAACAAATGCAACACAATGGTGACGCGATCCAAATCATAGCCGGTGAAGCACGGGACAGCAGTGAATTCAGTAAGGACATTGCGGTGGCATCCAGTGTACAGATTGAAAAAATTACCGATCTGGAATCGCGTCTGGAGAAATTTTTTGGCACTATGAAATCAACCACCACTACTTTGAATCTGGTTCATAACATCAGTGATTCGTTACATAAAACAGTTTCTTTTTTACAAGATAAAATCGAATTTTTTAAATTTGATCAACAGGAAGAAAAAAAACATAATCACCCAAATGACAAACGAAGATTCGAAAGAATCAAAAGCAGTTTATTCGTCAATATATGCAAAGGCTCGGAAAAAATCCCGGCACTGACAAAAGACTTTAGTAAGGGTGGATTATTATTAGCAACATCGGAAACATTGGGGTCAACGGCCATTGGTGATTTGCTCATCCTGGAAATCAAACCACCTCAACGTGACATCAACCAATATCTCAATCAACATTCCGTTTCAGTTTCCGGCAAAGTCACCCGAGTTGACATTTATGCCAACGAATATCTTTATGGCATTGAATTTATTAATCAATCACCCGCAGCAAAAGAAGCGATTGCTAATGCATTAAAATTTTATGACTCCAATCTACCTTGATAATCTTTAGCAAACTGCCAGGCCACTCGTCCGCTGCGTGAACCTCGCGACCTTTCCCAAAGCAACGCCGCTTCTGCAACTTTCTGATCCCATTGCCCACCAAAATAACCAATCCAATAACGCGCCGCTTCCAAATACTCGTCCTGTGAAAAAGGATAAAAACTCAACCACAAACCAAACCTGTCAGACAACGACACTTTCTCTTCAATGGAATCGCCAGGCCGTAACTCACCCTCTTCATAACTCACATCAAGATTTTCCCGCATATTTTGTGGAATCAAATGCCGTCGATTACTGGTTGCATAAAACAACAGATTGTTTCCCGGGTTCAATAGCGAACCTTCAAGAACAGATTTCAGCGCCTTATAACCCGTTTCGCCTTCTTCAAAGGACAAATCATCACAAAAAATAATAAATTTTTCAGGCCGCCCGGAAATAAGATCGACTATATCCACAAGGGAAAACAAATCAGATTTATCCACTTCAATTATTTTTAAATGCCGATCACTGAAATGGTTCCAGCACGCTTTGATCAGGCTGGATTTTCCAGTGCCTCTGGCACCTGTCAACAACACATTATTCGCCAATCGGCCTTCAACAAACTGTTGCGTATTTTTTAATAGTCGCTGTTTTTGGGTTTCACAGTTCTTAATAGAATCAACCATCACTCGGTGTGGTGACATAATGGCCTGCAAATAACCACACCCGCGACGATTAGTGCGCCAGCGAAAAGCAGAAGCTTGCCAATCAGGTTCAACCGTTTCAGTTAGAAAGTTCTTTTCGATACGATCAAGAATTGAATCCAATTTTTCGATTATGGGTAAGAGGTCAGTCATTTTTGTATCCATTGTGATAGCGGCAAATTAATAATTCTGGTCTATAGTTGATATACAAGTTTGGGCAGATTGATTATGTTTACCACTCAAGAATTACAAATCATGGGTAAAACACTCATGCAGCGCCGTGATTGGCTGGTTAAAAACCTCGACAATCCGGAATTGGCATCTGCTCGTTCCCAAAATCAGCAAGCCATCAAATTGCTGGACGGAATTTTAAACAAACTCAGTAAACAACTGCAGCCCGTAGATAATACAGAAAGTACAAACGAAACACGCGAACAAACAACTGTTAGCCATTATGTTTCCCCAAAAACAACTACGCCAGCACAGATTCGCCGTCAACAGCTAACGCCGAATCAAATAAAAGTTTTGGTTGTGGATGATGATAATTTATTACTGGAATTACTCACTGCTATTTTAAACGCCGCCGGAATTAATAAAATTGAAATTGCCAACAACGGCATGAAAGCCATCACCATGATGTATGAAGCCAATCCTGTATATGATCTGGTGCTATGTGATTGGCATATGCCGGAAAAAAACGGTTTGGATGTGCACACAGCAATGCGAGCATCCGAACGCTATCACAGCACTATTTTTATGTTAGTCACTGCAGTTACCGAAGCCAAACAAATACGTGATGCCATTGAAGAAGGTGTCGATGATTATGTCGTTAAACCTTTGGAACAAGAAAAAATGTTACGAAAAATTGCTCGCCATTTTACGCAAGTGAAAGCGACTTGATTCACAAACAGTTTTTGGCAAAAACACCCTGCTCTTCCTGAGTCCATTCTGCATCAGGCTTTACCATCATCACTTCACACCAATCCTCTGATCCTGATTCAGGATTTTTATTTTGCATCTTCTCGACCTTCTCTTTTGCAGATTCAGGAGTGAAATCAATTTTTTCAGGCGCTCCGGTTTGGGTTGACCGGGAAGCATTTAATTCTGCTTCTGCTTGGGCTGCCATTGCCTGTAATTTTTCAAGTGTTTCATCCGCTTCCTGATTTGTTTTCTGATCTGCAATTAATTTTTGTTGTTCTGCATAAACAACCGCTTGTTCATGGGCATGTTTCACCATAAACACACCGGTAATGATGACCAAAATACTCAAACCAATTACCGTGGATAAAAAGTACTTGCTGTTTAAAATTGAGAGTAGCTTATTCATTTTTTACAACCAATCTGCCATTTGTTCTGCATAGTAAGTAATAATCAAATCTGCACCTGCGCGTTTGAATGCAATCAAACTTTCCAATACAACAGATTTTTCATCAATAACCCCTGCAGCTGCAGCCGCTTTAATCATGGCATATTCGCCACTGACTTGATAAACAGCCAGAGGCTTCATACTGTTTGCACGTATCGATGCCAATACATCCAGATAAGCCATACCAGGTTTCACCATTAAAATATCAGCGCCTTCTGCTTCATCCTGTAATGATTCAGCCAAGGCTTCACGCGCATTGGCGGGATCCATTTGATAAGAACTGCGAGTGCCTTTGAAATGACTATCAACCGCATCGCGAAATGGGCCATAAAAAGCCGATGCAAATTTTGTTGAATACGACATGACTGGAATGTGTTGAAATCCTGATTCATCCAACGCCTGACGAATTGCACTGATCATACCGTCCATCATTCCTGATGGGGCAATCATATCCACACCGGCTTTGGCAGACAAAACGACTTGTTTTTGCAAATTCAACAAAGTTTTATCGTTATCCACATCATGCTCATGCACTACACCGCAATGACCATGGGTAGTGTATTCACAAAAACAATTATCACTGATCACCAACATATCGGGTTGCGCTTTTTTCGCTGTGCGAATCATACGCGACAACAAACCAATTTCATTCCAGGTATCAGAACCTATATCATCTTTATGTGTGGAAACGCCGAACAAAATTACTGCACGTACACCTTTATTCCATGCACGCTTTACCACTTCTGCCAATTGTGTTTCAGGATAGCGGAATACACCCGGCATGGATTTAATCGCAACCGGTT
>CBFGPN010000093.1:0-14719 GCA_965650675.1 uncultured Cellvibrio sp. | reverse complement strand
TTGCAGTAATTTTTTTCGCAGAAACACAAGAATACTGGCGCAACGTTGAAATTGCTCATTAAAATTTTCCGGTAGTGGACCAAGCTGTAAATCTTCACCAATGGATAATAAATAATCGCTAAATGCACAGGCTTGTATAAAATCGGATTCATTATTAACTGCCGTTCCTATGTAGAGAAGATCATTTTCCAGTTTGGCAAAATCCTTTAATAAATGACCATGATGAGTATGAAAAAAATCAATCAGCCATACATTATCATGGCCATCAATCATGATATTGGCCCAATTTAAATCACCATGTACATAACAAAAAGGAAAATCACTCTGCCATTTCTGGATACATAACAAGTCATCACGGTAAAAATGATAAATATTTTTGCAATCCAACCCGCCAGGCAAAGATAAATTACTTTGTTCGGGGCATTCACCAATTAATTCTATGATTTTTTGTTTGACTGATTCAGCCCAATCAGAACTAAAACAATAATATTCCAGTAAGTTACGAGACTCAGGCAATGCAGCGCGATAGAAACGTCCAAGCTGGGCATCAAGTAGTTGTTGTAAATAATATTCAATTTTTGCAAGCGATGTACCCGTCTGCAATAAATGCTGCAAGGTTTTGGTTTTCCCTTCTCCCATAGCGGCATAGCGATACTTAATCGCTCCCAAGGTTTCCATATCAGCATATTCTGCGATAGCAGGCGCATGGTTACCCAATACCGCTTCAACTTTTTCAAACGCAGTGCGCTCTTTAGCCATTAAATGGCGCGTTCCTATTTTGACTACATGAGGCGCTTGTTCACGACCAAGATGATCAATACTTTTCGCAGCAGCCACCAAATTTCCGGAAAAACCACCATCCAAAATAGTTAAAGCTAATTTTTTGCAGTCACGGAATAAATATCGCAACAGCATTTCGCTTTCAGGCGTTAAATCCAAAACCCCACTGGTTTCAATGGTTAAATTTTTATTAAAGGTTTTGGCTTGTACAAAACTCGCTTCGTGACCCAAAAAATTGGCGAACTCTGCCAGAGAATCAATCACACAAACACCCACAATTCGCTGCAGTTGCTCCAAGGCTAAAAAATGTTGCGCGCGCGATGAACTTGCACAAAGCGCTGAACTCACGGCAATTTTCGCTTGCGGATATCGGGTTGATAATTCATAAGCCAAAAATAAAATTTTTGCTTCCGTCCAAACACCGATTAACCCGATGCGACAAGGCTCATCGGCAATCAACTGATTTAATATTGATGTCAGTGTTGTTTTTTCAAAATCATTCAGGGTGGTGGAATTAATCAGAACATCATCCGCAGCGGGTTCAAATACAAAATCAGCGCCAGGAGTATTGGCAATACAGTGCAAGCCAAATTGTTGTAAATGCGTTTGTTGTTCAGCTGACTCTGCATCATGCCAATCACGAATATGAATTCGGGTGAGATCTTTATTTGATGCAGCCCAACGCATAAATTGACTTAGCGAACCATCGCGGGGATCAATACCCAACAAGCGTTTACTCTCCTCCCGACCAATATGTAAAGGATTCGGCAGAGGCTCGCCCCGGGCAAGAGATTTCACAAAATCGACCTGTAGGCATTGGCTAATCAATAGACTTTTCATCGCATTCCTGATGTGAGATTGAGACAAAACTCTTCCTGCTCATATGTTTCTATCGTGTGAGTACGAGCAGCACGTACTGTTGCTACCGCATCTACCGGCAACATACCGCGTTCAATTAACATACGTGCAGCCATTAAACCTGTGCGTCCCAAACCACCACGGCAATGCAGCACTATATTTTTCCCTGCTGATAACAATTCATGTAATTCCGGACCCAGTGTCTTCCATTGCCGTTCAAAACGGGTATCCGGTATTTGCATGTCAGGTATCGGGGCATGAATCCAGCGAAAATGATAATTCATGGCTATTTGTGGCAACGCTTCAACGTTCAGCAGGGCAAACTCCTGAATTTGCATCAAGGTCACCAGAGCAGCACTCGGCCAGGCTTCAATAGCCAAACAATCCGTTGCCAAATCACGTTGCCACAATCCCGTATAGAGCCCATCAGTTTGGCGCCCTGGACAAAACGTCATGCCAATCAAACCACCGCCGGGAGCAGCTACAGAATCAATACGCAGGGGATGACTGAATGATGTTTTAACCTCGCGGCTGACATTGGTGTTGTACCACTCGGCACGCCAGTGTTCCAAGGGTACCCAGGTACCCCGGAGATTGCTGTGAACAGACCAAAACTGCCAGGCACTTGAACTTGAAGATGTTTTTTGCAGATCAAAATCCCACATAGCCTGTTCTATGTCATCAAAAAACTTACCAGCAACCAGAACGCTGGCATCAGGATACAAGAGTGCTGTAATTGTTTGCCCCTGGAATCTGGCACGCAAAGGAAGAGGTTCACTGATCCCGAAAAACGCCAAAACTTCCGTCAGCTGTTGCTTTAATGAATTCATTCTTGCCGCCCATTAATTGCCGGATTTTCTGATAAAAAGAATAATCTGGACTAACAAAAAAGCCCCGAATAACGGGGCTTCAGGACGTTTTTGAAAAGTCGTCGTACTTTATGTTGGTGCCCTGGGCCGGACTCGAACCGGCACGGCATTCGCCACTACCACCTCAAGATAGCGTGTCTACCAATTCCACCACCGGGGCAATAAACCAATTACTTTGTTTCAGCAGGAACTGTCACGGGAACATCACTGGACGAAGGCGGTGCAGCATCAACCGGAGGTTGTGCAACCGGAACATCCGAACTGGTAACCGGTGCCGATACTGGTACCTCAATAACAGGAGCTTCTACACTGACTTTAGCGTCGTGCTTGGAGATCACTGCCAGACCAAAACTGGTACAGAAGAAAAACGTCGCAATAGTCCAGGTAGATTTGGTAAAAAAATTACCACTGCCTTCACTACCAAAAACCGTTGAAGATGCACCTGCACCAAAGGATGCTCCCATGGCAGCACCTTTACCTTGTTGCAATAACACCAAGCCAATAATTATCAAGGCTGCAACAAAATGTAGAACCACTACTAATGTCGTCATATCAAACTCGCTGTTTTACAGATACTCACAAATTCTTTGGCATCAAGAGATGCACCACCCAATAAAGCGCCGTCTATATCCTGCTTGGCAAACAACTCCGCTGCATTGTGGGATTTTACACTGCCACCATAAAGTATGCGGATTTGGTCAGCGTTAGCGCCTAACTGCTCCCTGATAAAACAATGTACTTCCGAAGCTTGCTCCGGCGATGCAGTAACGCCTGTACCCACAGCCCAAACCGGTTCGTAAGCGACCAGTGCATTTACAAAACACTCTTTACCCGTTTGCGAAAACACGGCATCCAATTGTTTTTTTATTACCTGCAATTGCATACCTTGTTCACGGTGTTGCAGGGACTCACCCACACACAAAACCGGAATTATTTGCGCTCGTTGCGCCGCAATAAATTTCTGCGCTACCTGGGCATCGGACTCATGCAACAAACGCCTGCGTTCGTTATGCCCCACTATCACATACTTGCAACCCAGATCAGCCAACATTTGCGCCGAAACTTCACCGGTGTAAGCACCTTGCCAAAATTCACTCACATTTTGTGCGCCCAAAACAGGATGGCGCCCTGCTATCAAATCAGCTGTATGTTGAAGATAAACATCCGGAGGACATATCACCACATCTGCACTGATATCTTCCTGCCAACAAGCCAATATATCTTGAACCAATGTCGTATTTTGCTGACGATTTCCGTTCATTTTCCAGTTGCCTACAATCAACTGGCGACGCCTTGAATGGCTGGAATTATTCAACGATAAAGACCTCTCCCAAAGCGGGCGCCGATAATAGCCAAGATGTTTTGAACATACAACCCAATCCTGACTTAAGTTTCTGATTTTTTTAGCTAAGTGCTTTTTCGACTACGGCAGCCAGCTCTTGTGCCAACTCTTTTACCTGGCTTTTATTTTCGCCTTCAACCATAACCCTGACTACCGGTTCAGTACCTGAAGGACGCAACAAAACCCGTCCGCTTCCAGCCAATTTTTCTTCTGTCAACTTCACCGCTTTTTGGACTTCATCATTTGCAGATAAATCCACTCGCTTGACGACATGCACGTTAATCATCACTTGAGGCAACTTTTGCATACCTTTCTTCACATTATGCAAAGTGTCGCCCATTGTGCTGATTGCCAACAAAACCTGCAGTGCCGAAATGATGCCATCTCCCGTTGTAGTGACATTGCTACACACAATATGACCCGAGTTTTCACCACCAAGGCTCCAGTCTTTTTCTCGCATCATTTCAATTACATAACGATCGCCAACTTTGGCACGCGAAAAAGGGATAGACAGTTTTTTGAGACCCAATTCAAAACCAAAATTGCTCATCAAGGTTCCTACAACCCCTGAACAACCACTGCCATATTGTTGTTGATAAGCAGCAATGATGTAGAGCAATTCATCTCCATCAACCAACTCACCCTTGTGATCTACAAACACGACCCGGTCGCCATCGCCATCAAAAGCGATACCCAAATCAGCACCTACCTCAATCACTTTTTCCTGCAGGGCTTCAGGCTTGGTTGAACCGCAGCTACGGTTAATATTGGTTCCATTGGGATCATTGAAAATCGGGATAACTTTTGCGCCCAGTTCCGTAAATACATCGGGTGCAATGTGATAAGTCGCACCATGAGCACAATCCAACACAATTTGCATACCATTCAAACTGAATCCCCAAGGCAAAGTACCTTTGCAGAACTCAATATAACGCCCTGATGCGTCTGCAATACGACGTGCCTTGCCAAGCTTTTCAGCCGTTACCATAGGTTTTTCAAGCTGCTCTTCTATTTGTGTTTCCCAGTCATCCGGTAGTTTGCTACCTGAACCACCGAAGAACTTGATGCCATTATCAACATAAGCATTATGGGAAGCACTGATCACTATCCCGGCCTGGGCTTTGAAGGTGCGTGTCAGATAGGCCACTGCCGGAGTGGGAACCGGGCCGAGCAAACCCACATCGATACCTGCATTGATTAAACCAGCCTGGATAGCGGACTCAAACATATAGCCCGAGATACGGGTGTCTTTGCCAATCAAAATCATGTTTTGACCGGGATAGCGATCTTTAAGGATACAACCGGCCGCCCAACCCAACTTCAACATAAAATCCGGAGTAATGGGATATTCCCCTACCTGACCACGAATACCATCAGTACCAAAATACTTGCGAGACATAATCCTTAACTCCTAATGAGAAATATTGTTTACAGCGGCCAACACTTTCAACACATCCACTGTCGCCGCCACATCATGTACACGAATAATGGACGCGCCGGATTGCGCAGCCAAAAGAGCCAATGCCAAACTGCCCGCCAAACGCTGATCAACAGGCCTGTCGGTGATGGCTGACAACATGGATTTACGCGATAAACCCGCCAAAACCGGATAGCCGAGTGCAACCAAATCCGGCAGTTGGCGCAAAAGACCGAGATTATGATCGAGGGACTTACCAAAGCCAAATCCCGGATCAATTAAAATTTTATTCCCCGGGATACCCATCTGATTGGCAGCATCAATTCTTTGCAACAAGAAATCTCGAACGTCAGAGAAAACATCACGATACTGTGGTTTATTTTGCATAGTTTGTGGCTGACCCTGCATATGCATCAAACATACAGGCAGACCTGTTTTTGCAGCGGCATGTAAAGCTCCATCCAACTGCAGAGCGCGTACATCATTAACTAGTCCCGCACCTCTGGCGGCGGACTCAAGCATCACTTGTGGACGACTGGTATCCACTGAAACCAAAGCCCCCAATCGATTGACAAGAGCCTCAACAACCGGAACAACCCTATCCAACTCCTCCTGTTCAGAAACAGTCCGGGCACCGGGTCGTGTAGACTCGCCGCCTACATCCAGAATACTGGCACCTTGTTGAATATGGTCTTCGGCAGCCCTCAATACTTCATCAATACAGACTTTGCCGGATGAAAAATATTGGCCACCATCGGAAAAAGAATCGGGGGTGATATTAAGAATCGCCATGACGCAAGGGCGGGAGAAATCAAGAATGTGTTGACCACAGATGAGAGGCATAAGGAGTCTTGCTTAAAAAGATAACCCTGATAAAAACAACCCCGTCACTTGTGGCCAAAGCAACAAGTGACGGGGTAAGGCTGCAAGAAGAGCCATATTAGTGGGTATTAGCCGGGCCGCCAATGGGACTATCACCGGAAACGTCATTATTTTTTGCACTACCCGTAAAATCATCATCATTCCATTCACGCGGAGGACGAACGGGACGACGCGCCATCAAATCTGCTACCTGATCGGCATCAATTGTTTCATATTCCATCAGGGCATTTTTCATGGATTCCAAAATATCTCGATTGTCTTCCAGAATTTTTCGGGCTCTGGAATAACAGTCCTCAATAATACGCTTTACTTCTTCATCGATATGCTTGGAAGTTTCATCAGAATATTGTTGGCTGGCCATACCCGGATACTGTCCCTCTTCCTCGCCATAGTGCATTGGCCCCAAACGGGTTGATAATCCCCACTTGGTTACCATGTTTCGGGCAATGGCTGTTGCACGCTCAATATCGTTGGATGCCCCTGTGGTCACACCATCAAAACCCAAGGTCATTTCTTCGGCAATACGACCACCGAACAAGGTACAAAGTCGGGATTCCAGTGAACGTTTGCTATGGCTGTATTTATCCTCTTCAGGCAAATATTGAGTCACACCTAACGCACGCCCACGAGGAATAATAGTGACCTTATGTACAGGGTCATGTTCTGGAACCAGACAACCAATAATGGCATGGCCCGCTTCGTGGTAGGCTGTGTTTTCTTTTTCCTTCTCACTCATCACCATGGATTTGCGTTCAGCACCCATCAAAATTTTGTCGCGCGCTTTTTCAAAGTCTTCCATGGTCACCAAACGTTTGTTTGAGCGAGCTGCCATCAGTGCTGCTTCATTGACCAGATTCGCCAATTCTGCACCGGAAAAACCAGGGGTTCCTCGCGCGATAATCGAAGCACTGACACGATCTTCCAGCGGAACTTTGCGCATGTGCACTTTAAGGATTTGCTCACGACCACGAATGTCCGGCAAGCCCACATAAACCTGACGATCAAAACGACCAGGACGCAACAGTGCGCGGTCAAGAACATCAGCACGGTTAGTAGCCGCAATAATGATCACACCATCATTACCTTCAAAACCGTCCATCTCCACCAACAACTGGTTCAAGGTTTGCTCACGTTCATCATGACCACCACCGTGACCACCGCCACGGTGACGACCCACAGCATCTATCTCATCAATAAATACTATACAAGGCGATTGTTTTTTCGCTTGATCAAACATGTCGCGCACGCGGCTGGCACCCACGCCAACAAACATCTCAACAAAGTCAGAACCGGAAATAGAGAAGAAAGGCACTTTGGCTTCGCCAGCAATAGCTTTTGCCAGCAGGGTTTTACCTGTACCAGGAGGGCCTACCATCAGTACACCGCGAGGAATTTTGCCACCCAGCTTTTGAAACTTGGAAGGGTCGCGCAAGTATTGCACCAATTCCTGCACTTCTTCTTTGGCTTCATCAACACCGGCCACATCCGCAAAAGTAGTTTTGATTTGATCTTCACCCAACAGGCGTGCCTTGCTGCGGCCAAAACTCATTGGACCGCCTTTACCACCAGCACCACCCTGCATCTGACGCATAAAGAACCAGAAGATGGCGAGGATAATCAGCACAGGGGCAATAGAAATCAGGAGATTGGAAAAAAAGCCGGGACGTTCAGTTTTTTTGGCGTTGATTTTTACGCCATGATTATATAAGTCATCTACTAATTTAAAATCAAACACATCCGGGCGTAACACAGTAAATTCAGAGTTGTCAGACAACTGACCTGTAATAACTTCAGGTTCAATCAATACATTAGTGACACGATTATCGCGCACAGCTGACAAAAAATCAGAATAGGACATACTCGATGCAGGTTCATTGTTTCCCAGGCTTCTGAAAAGGCTGACAACTACCAGCAACACCAACACCCACAACAGCAGGTTTTTAGATATATCGTTCAAGAATTCATCCTCTTAACACGTCAATACGATCAATTTACAAACAATTAGCCGATCAGGTCTCCCATGCCCCTTAGGATATGGGGCTTTGGCTCGCAAATACAAGCTCATCTAATCACAGTATTGCACCGCATCTGTGTAAAATGCGCAAACTTTTGTTATTCATACTGGAACATCCCCATGCCCCTTAGCACAGATCGCAAAAAACAATTCCGAACTATTGGCCACAAGCTCAACCCCATAGTCACTATAGCTGGCAATGGATTGAGCAGTAATGTTATTACAGAACTTAATCGCGCTCTTGATGACCACGAGCTGATTAAAGTCAAACTTGCTATACCAGAGCGAGAAGATCGTAAAGAGTTAGTGGCTGAATTGATCCAGTTGCCCAATGTTGAACTGATTCAGGAAATTGGCAAAGTTGTTTTACTTTATAGACCCAATAAAAAGCCCAATCCAAAATTGTCGAATATTTTGCGCGGATGAGTTGTCGCGGGGTGGATACCCAACATCAACTAGTGTCATACCTGCGAAGGCGGGTATCCACAGAAATTATGGATTCCTGCTTTCGCAGGAATGACGATATTAAAATTATTTTTTCTGTTCTGATTGCTTCTGCTCTTCTTTCACATATTTCATGATATTCACAAAAGTATCTACCCAGTAAATATCCTTGTTGTCCGCCAAATATTTCAGTAAATCTTCATGCGCTTTTGCACTTGTCACTATATGATCGCCGCCAACACCATGAAAAGTAAAATTCACCATGGTGCCTTTTTCAGCGGCCTCTTTTACCAACGCAATCAGTCTGTCTGCAGTTTGATCCTGCGGGAAATCAACGCTGACGTTGTAGGGATCAACCGTTTGCATATCGGCAGTCACACCACCGCCTGATAATTTGATCGCAACAAATTCGGATTTCACCGCATCAATATAATTTTCACCACCCGCTTTTGAATCAATGCAAGGAGCGGTGTAAGTTCTTTCTGTTTTCCCATCAATTGCATGCAGCACGACATTGGCAAGAACGACCTGCTCTCTCATTTGACCAACACTCATAGTATCAAGATTATGATCATCCATTACCCACTCACGCCCCGGGCCTGTTTTTGAACATTGGTGAAACAAACTGTGATTGGCAAGTTCATGCCCTTTTTTTGCAGCAGCTCTCCAGTCCGGCAATCGTTTTGCAACTGTATCGCTACCTATGGGGATATAGAAAGATCCCTTGAATCCGTATTTATTCAATGCAGGAATCGCAATATCCAACTGTGAACTCAACGCATCATCATATGCCAGATTAACTGCTGCTTTTTTACCTTTCGGCCACTTGAAATTTGACGCATCGGCGAATGCAAAACCAGTCGCCAAAAGACCCAATATTAGAATGCTGATTTGTTTTTTCATTTTTTTGCCTCGTTTTTTGTTTGTGTTGACCCCCGCCCTTCTTACCAGGGACGGGTTAGGGTGGGTCTTTTATTTCAACTCACGCGAGTTCCCCGCCGGATGCCACGGATCAGGCACATAAAGAATTCTCGCCAGCTTCTTGTAATACTCTAGATCATGTGCCGGTTTTTCCAATCCGTCAGCAATTGGTTTTTTGGAAATACTTTGAAAGTAAACCACACAGGAATCGCGCCAGCGAACAGCTTCGCTCTCCTGGATTTTTAACAGGGCTTTTACATGAGCAAAACGATCAGCATCAATTTTACCTTCAAGTTGATCCCACTCTTTCTGCATTTGGCGAACTTGTTCAACACCCTGGTAATATTTATGTACCAATTCATCCCAAAGTGTTCGGCCCGATTTCATTTTGTGATCCCAATTCACATGATGAAACCATAGCATTAAATCTTCCGGAACCTGATGTAAATCGCCATAAATATCTGCCAGCGATTTTGGATATTGTGCGATCGCATTTGAGCCGGTTTTGGTACGATCAAAACCCAACCCTTTTGCATCAGCGCGATGATAATAATCTGCATTCCAATCAGCACGCGGCATATCGTTTGTCCAGGGTGCAGGACCATAATGATCCCCCTGTGAATACAAGTGCGTTAAACCTAATGGGCTGCGATAATTTACACCCGCTTCGCGTGACACCATCATAATTTTTTTCAACAAATCCAATGCCACTTTGTCATTGGTAAAAGTCATACGTGACCATTCATCTGCAATGGTTTCTGCTGTTAATCGATGATCCCAGGCAAAACGACCAAATGCATACCAGCTTGATTGTACAAAGGGATGCCCTGTCCAATTACGATCCGTACCGGGATTGATAACCGCTGCCATTCCAGTGCGTGAAGGATTAAATATTTTTCCTTGCAGAACATCACCAATTTCCGCTTTGTTGCCTTTTGCATAAGTATCAGTACGCAGAGATTCTTCAAACAAAGTTCCCTGATAAGCCAGATGCGTATTAAAACCAAAATATTCTTGTGTCACCTGAAACTCCATCATCATATTGGTTTTTTCCATTGCGGCGAATAAAGGTGAAAAAGGCTCGCGAGGTTGAAAATCAATTGGGCCATTTTTAATTTGTAAAATCACATTTTCTGCAAATTTTCCATCCAGTGGTTTGAATTCATCATAAGCACCACGAAACCTGTCACCTATATCAGGATGATAAACAAATGCCCGCCAGAAAATAACACCGCCATAAGGCTTGACAGCTTCAGCCAGCATATTGGCTCCGTCCGCATGATTACGCCCATAACCTTGCGGGCCAGGCTGCCCCTCCGAATCTGCTTTTACCAAAAACCCACCAAAATCGGGAATGTAGGAATAAATTTTTTCGACACGTTTTTTCCACCATTCACGCACACGCGGATCCAATGGATCAGCCGTGTCCAAATCACCAAAACCGCGTGGTGCATTGTAGTTCAACGACAAATATAATTTGATGCCATAAGGACGAAAAACGTCTGCCAAAGCTGCTGCTTTAATTAAAAACTGATCGCTCAACATGCGCGGATCTGCATTCACATTATTTAATACAGTACCATTAATGCCGAGCGATGCATTGATTCGTGCATAATCAAGATAACGGGGGTTTTTATATTCAGGTAAAGTGCCCCAATCCCACAGCGACAAACCTGCGTAACCTCGCTCAACGATTCGATTTAAATTATCCCAATGATTAACCACACGATATTGCAATTTCGGTTTTGAAATAATCGAAAGATTTGTTAGTGACTGATGCGTTTGTATCAAACGTAAAAAATGAAATGTGCCGTAAATGAGAGCAGTATCTGTGTTGGCCGCTATGACCAATGTATCTCTTTTATTCAATTTCAGATTGCGAATCAAATAACCTTCATCACCCAAACTTTTTAATTCTTCACTCGAAATCAAATCACGAATCAAAACCGACCCGGCTGGTGTGCCTACCAACAAAGTACCCGAGCCTTTTTTATAAGCCAAGTGTTTGACAGGTTGACCCAACAAACCACTCAAACCACGCTCCAATTCATTGATTACCACTGAAACTTGCGGTGATTGTCCTTCAACTACCAACCGATCAACGGCCTTTTTATATTCACCCAGTAATTTCTGATCAGCTACCGGGGTATAGCGTAACCACATTTCATAACCATCTTCGGCATTCGCCGGGGTTAATACAGCCAAAAGACAACAAGATAACAAACATAAAATATTTTTTATTTTCATAGCCATGCCAAAAGTGATTTTTAAGAGATGAGTATGCCAAGTATATCACTTGTATACATGTTAAGAATTTTAAAGCAGGCTACAAATAAAAAAGCACCATTTGCATGGTGCTTTTATAACGAACGGGTTTTACTTACGCCACTTTAATTTCTACCTGCAGTTGGTTTAATCGGCAAATAGAATTGCTGGGCAACCAACCTCACACCCACTCCGGCAAACCCTTGGTATTTTTGATTTTTACCAGCCGCATAAAGTGTTGCACCATTTGCCATCAGCTCATATGCATGAGCAATATCATCAGGTGAAGCACCGGACATTTCCAAATTCACATCTGACAATTTGGTGATACGGTTTGTACTGTTCAGCAAAATTTCATCATAGCTAAAACAAGGTGTGGTGATACACATGATGCCATTATTAGTCACACCATAAAAATTACCTGATGCAGTATTTTGCGTAGCTGAACGATAGGCTTCTTTCGCAACAAATAGTCCGAGATTACCAAATCCCTCGTAAACTTTTGGCGATATTGCGCCTATCAGCAAAAGTGGTGTTTTATTTGCGAATGATGAAGCACCGGCATTAATTACACCATCACCATAAACAACCGAAGCGACATAACACTCTGATTGCAAACTACCGTCTGCACAGCGAGTTAACTTTTGATTCACCAGTTTGACAAAATATCCGCCACACAAAGGTGATACACACTTGCGATAATCAGGGCGTGCAGTGAACACTTGCGAATTTATTGCGGTTTTGGCAACAAACTGATATTCCACCAACGGCCCATCAAATGCGCGTGAATCTACTGTGCCTTTTGCTTTAATCGCATCACCGGTAAAAGTAAATGCGATATCCCTGACAACACCATTGCTGTCCTCATCAGGATCAGCAGGCAACTGGAAATCGACATTCGGTGAAGTGGAAATACTGGATGATGTAAATAAAATCTGATCGCCTGTTGTGGAAATCTGTGCAGAAAAACTACCTTTCATAACAGCATTTGTTGACTCACAGGGATTAACGCGACACCAAGCCGGGGTAACCGTTACTGTACCTTCTGTTATAGTAAACGTGTAACTACCACTCGCTTGTGCAAATACAAGATTAGCAATGCAAGTAATGAACAAGGTCAAACTGAAAAATAAATGCTTGAATATTTTCATTTTACGACTCCCGGTAATTAAATAGATTGAGGTTATTGTCATACATTCGTAAAAATCAGATAACACTGAATGGTATGGATAATTTGGCTTGTGATATAACAAAGACAAAAATTGGCACCTGTATTATCTTTTTTCACTCATGCCAAAAAAAGTGTAACACCCGTCTTTTACCTGGATTGTAAAATAATGTTCATTGCCTAAAAATCAATATTTATGCGACAAATTTTTTATCACGATTAACTTATAATCTGCTGAAAGTTCAAACCGAATTTTTGTAAATACTGTTTCAGCCTGTGCGAATCATTATTGGAGGATTTTTTATCCCGACTCACATCAAATAATCGCCTGCCAGCCTCTGCCATAGATCGACTGGATTGACACACTTGAATAACCTGACTCAATTGCAATCGATCAAACAAATCCAATGCAGCGATGGCTTCTGAAGACAAGTACTGGTTCAAATTGTCGGTTGATTCGGTTTTATTTTGAAAACCCTGCCAGGCTTGTTGTAAACGAATAATTTCACCCTGAGCTATTTCTTCTGTAATACGCCCACCTGTTGCCAAAGTCGCCATTCGCGTAATACTGGAATTCAAATCGCGAAAGTTAGCGCGCCAGATCGCGTGTGGCGAATAGGCAAATTGTAAATAACTTTCTTTAGCGGCTTTGTTAAAACTAACTTTATAACCTGCCTGTTGCGTAAATTTTTTTAATTCGTGTTCAATATTGGGTTCAATATCTTCAATACGGTAACGCAGCGACGGTAATTCATAAGTCCATAAATTAATCCTCGCCAATAAGTCTTCGCGGAATAATCCTTTTTGTACAAGATCAAATAAATCGCGATGTGTACCCGCGATTAATTGAAAATCACTACCTACTGTTTGATCACTGCCAAAAGGAGTAAATATTTTTTCTTCAATTGCACGTAATAACATGGCTTGTTCATCAAGACCCAGCTCGCCAATTTCATCCAGAAACAACAAACCTTTATCCGCTTCGCGCAATAAACCGGTGCGCGCATTCAAGGCACCGGTAAACGCTCCTTTCACATGGCCAAATAATGCAGACATGGCATTATCACCGCGCAGTGTTGCGCAGTTAACTTCTACCAATTTTCCTGTCAATTGTCCGCGTTGTTTTTTTAATTCATAAATGCGTTTGGCT
Source organism: uncultured Cellvibrio sp. (assembly GCA_965650675.1). Lineage (GTDB taxonomy): Bacteria > Pseudomonadota > Gammaproteobacteria > Pseudomonadales > Cellvibrionaceae > Cellvibrio. The sequence continues at coordinate 609 of CBFGPN010000093.1, read as the reverse complement.
AATTGTGATTTACCTGCACCCGTTGGACCATTAAGTAAAATCGGTGCTTTGGATTTAATGGACACCTGTTCCAATTGTTCAATCAACGCGTTGAATTCAGCATTGCGTGTTTGAATTCCACTTTTGAGATGAGTCACTGCATCGCGTGATTCCTTTGCAAAACGCGATGCAATTTGATCGTAACGGGAAAGATCCAGATCAATAATGTGATATGTGCCTTTTACATCTTTTGCAGGCGAGGATTGCAATAATTTTCCGGGAAAATAATGTGCTTCCGTCAGCAGATATAAACAAATCTGCACCACATGTGTCCCCGTGGTGATGTTCACAAAATAATTATTCTTTTCAACATCGAAAGTTTGCGCGGCGGCGACTTCATGAATACGACTGTAAACCGCTTCAAAATCCCAAGGATCGTCACACTGAACCGGTATCGGGATGACTCTGGTGTTCGGAGAAACCTCCGCCATATCTCTCATGACTACTTCCAATAGTTCTGAGTCCTCAGGTAAATACATCAACAGGTATTCCTGAATTGGAAACTCGGGATGCATAGTTATGGAAACCGTAGGGCGCCATCGAGTCCAACGGCGTTTACCCAAGCCGAAC
>CBFGPN010000092.1:0-14857 GCA_965650675.1 uncultured Cellvibrio sp. | reverse complement strand
AAAACTGAATTGGATTTGGTTTTGCCTCATCTTAAAAAAATGCTAAATGCAGTTGAGTTTGAACGTAAAAAGTTTACAGATGAGGTTCTTCACCGTATAGCAGTTAATGTCGGTGAATTGTATGAAATGGTCCACCCTGGTGAAGGGATGAACAAAATTTCTTTGGAGCTTGATCCAGTAAAACGAGCATCATTGGAAATAGCTGCTGAGTTTCGTGGAGCCGATAAGACTCCGCCGCAAGCCTATTTTAGCGATTCACATTTGGATACTTTAGGATTGTGTGTGTTTCTTGCACTCGCAAAAATGGATGACCCTCAAAACACTATTTTGGTTCTGGATGATGTACTGGGCAGTGTCGATGAGCCTCATGTTGACCGACTGATTGAAATGTTGTTTAACGAGGCTTCAAATTTCAAACATTGTATTATCACTACGCATTACAGGTCTTGGAAACAAAAGCTTCGTTGGGGTTGGCTTAAAAATGGTCAGTGTCAATTTGTTGAGCTGAATAAATGGTCACTTTCAAAAGGTATATCAATTACTAAAAGTATTCCTGATGTCGATAAATTGAGAGAGCTTTTAAATGCGGATTCTCCAGATCCACAACTTATTTGTTCTAAAGCAGGAGTGATATTAGAGGCTGCCTTGGATTTTTTGACAATAATCTATGAATGTCATGTTCCCCGTCGGAGTGAGTCTGCCTATACATTAGGTGATTTATTGTCAGCGATTGATAAGAAGCTAAAGAATGCACTTAAAGTTGAGCATCTACAAAAAAATATTGATGGAACTTCATTTTATATTGAAAAGGAATTGGCACCCCACCTAGAAGAAATATCTCGAATAGTTCAGGTTAGAAATATTTTCGGCTGCCATTTTAATTCAATATCATTTGAGTTTCTTGATAGTGATGCAATCCATTTTGGAAATGAAGTTATGGCTTTAATGGACTGTCTGGTTGATCACGAAGTTGGTTGGCCTAAAAATGGAAAGTCAGGAAGCTATTGGGCTACAACAGGTGAGACCCGTAGACTTCATCCGTTAAAAAAGCCGGGGTAATATCATGGCAGCACTTGATCCGCAATTTATAGGCATTTTAAAAAAGATACTTGCTGAGCGCTTTGTGCCTTTTCTTCCACCATTGCTGGATGTGACCAAGCCTCTAGCTGAGCAAGAAGCGAAACAATTGTCGCGCGCATTTAGTGCCTTTACCTTAAACAAGTTACTCGATGTTACTCCCCAAGTCGCATCAGCATCTGTTGTTGATGACTTTAACGATAAGGGGATTGATGCGATTTATTACGAAGTTCACTCAGAAACCCTTTATATTCTGTAAGCAAAATTAAAAGCATCTGAACAATTTAAACAAGACGAAGCGCTTGCTTTTTGCGAGGGTATTCGTCTTCTCTTAAAGCAGGATTTCACTGATTTTAATTTTAATGTGCAAAGTCGAAGAACTGAAATTGAAGGAGCACTCGATTCATGTAGCCACATTAAACTGGTTGTACCCTATACGGGAGATGGAGTTTCGCAATCTGCCAATGGTGTTTTTCAGAGTCTATTTGATGACGAAAATGTAAATGAAGAGCGTTTGGTAAATGGGGTTATTTACTATGATGCTGATGATATAAAGCGGGATCTTCTAATTGAACAATCGTATCAAAAAGTAAACGCAGTAATATCACTTCATAAATGCAGCAGTATAGAAGAGCCGCGTACAACTTATTATGGCATGGCTCGTCTATCTGATTTGGTCTCGCTTCATGAGAATAATGGAAAGGCGCTTTATGAGAGAAATATTCGCTATTTTCTTGGAAGTGGAAAATCGGATGTCAATAAAGCCATTCAGAAAACATTGCAGGACTCGCCAGAGAATTTCTTCTATTTAAACAATGGTGTTACAGCCGTATGTGATCTAATTGAGCCCAAAGGTACTAAAAATGGAGTAAAGCGTTTAAAAGTTAGGGGCTTTTCCATTATCAATGGGGCGCAAACTGTTGCGTCTGTAGCGGAGTTCGTTAGGAATAACCCAACCAAAGACATTAGTGGCGCCAAAGTGATGTTTACTTTGATAAAAGCTACAGCCGATGGTGATTTCGGGAAGCATATTACTAAAGCACGCAATCATCAAAATCCAGTTCAAATGGCAAACTTTGCTTCACTTGATGAGAATCAAGAGCGATTAAGACAAGAAATTGCTCACCTAGGGTTTGAGTATCATTATCGTCCCGAATCTTTAACAATTTCCAATACTAATGTAATTAAATTGGAAGAAGCTTTGCGGGCTTTAGCCCTATTAAAAGAGGATCCTAGACTGCCTGTATGGTTAAAAAGTGATGCCCTCAGATTGACAAATCCCGATTCTAATGAGTATCAATCTATTTTCACTAACCAACTTACTGGTTCGATGCTTGTTAATACTGTTTTGTGTTACCGAGCTATCCGCGAGTTAATTGTGGCCAATGATCAGCGGGCAAGAGGTCAAGAACGGCTCATATATCGCCATGGAATACATATTGTTACTTATGTAGTAATGAAGCGGCTAAGCCGTAGAGTTGCGCAATCCTCAATTTTACAATCTTTGAATATTCCTGAGTTATTAAGTCGACCAATCGATGAAATTCGCCAGGAGGCACTCGATATATATCAAAGTCATTTTTCGTATTTTGGGCCGCTAGCATTTTTTAGAAATATGGGAACGAGCTTGTCATTTATAGTAATGCTTATGAAAAAGAACTTTACTTTGGATGACGATGCTACGATTGCACATTTGATAAATATACAAAATAATCAAGAACCATATCCACGAAAAAAATTAATTGATTATATGATTCAGCATGCACCTCAAATTTGAGAGTTTTTATGTCTAAACAAAAACTAGAACTAACCTGGATCGGTAAAGATAAGCGGCCAAAACTGGAGCCGCGCATTCTCTTAGAAGATCCAGAAAAATCCTATCACGCAAAACAGCGTTATTCAGAAAATGATATTTTTGATAATCGTTTAATTTTTGGAGACAACTTACTTGCGCTAAAAGCTTTGGAACAAGAATTTGCGGGCAAAGTAAAGTGCGTTTTTATTGATCCTCCTTACAATACTGGCAGCGCATTTTCTCATTATGACGATGGTTTAGAGCACTCCATTTGGTTGGGATTGATGCGTGACCGTTTGGAGATTATTAAGCGGTTGCTTGCTGATGATGGCTCGCTTTGGATTACGATTGACGATAATGAAGCTCATTATTTAAAAGTGTTGTGTGATGAAATTTTTGGGCGAGTAAATTTTATTGCAAATGTGATTTGGCAAAAAGTCTATGCTCCAAAAAATGCTGCAAGATATTTTTCTGTCGACCATGATCACTTGTTAGTGATATCTAAGAATTCGGAAGCTTGGATTCCAAATCCAATGCCAAGAACGGAAAAGCAAAATAGCAACTATAAAAATGTAGATGGCGATCCACGTGGTCTTTGGCGTTCGGATAACTTGTTGGCAAGCTTGACCGGCGGACAACGCGGTGCTCAATATGCAAAAACGGGATTTTCAAAAGATATCTACGAGGTGAAAGGACCGACAGGTAAGGTGTTTTCACCACGAGCAGGTACAAGCTGGCGGGTTTCAAAAGAGAAATTTCTTGAGCTTGATGCTGATAATAGAATTTGGTGGGGTAAAGATGGTGAAAATGGCCCTGCCCTCAAGCGTTTTCTGAATGAGACAAAAGACGGGCGAGTGCCGCAAACATTCTGGCCGTTTGATGAGGTGGGGCATACACAAGACGCCAAAAAAGAAGTAACTGCCTTCAATTTAGTAGATATCTTTTCAACACCGAAGCCAGAGTTTTTGTTGAAGCGTGTTATTGAAATTGCTACAAATCCCCAAGATCTCGTTCTTGATTCCTTTGCTGGTTCAGGCACAACAGGCGCAGTTGCCCATAAAATGGGGCGCCGTTGGATCATGTGTGAATTAGGTGAACACTGTCATACGCACATTATTCCTCGCTTACAAAAAGTCATTGATGGTGAAGATAGAGGTGGTGTAACAGAGGCCGTGAGTTGGCAGGGTGGTGGTGGTTTTCGTTATTACAAACTTGCGCCTTCATTAATTGTGAATGATCGTTGGGGCAACCCTGTTATTAACCCTGAATATAATGCTGCACAACTCGCTGAGGCTTTAGCCAAGCTTGAAGGTTTCACCTATGCGCCTTCAGAAATACATTGGTGGCAGCATGGCCATTCCAGTGAGCGGGATTTTATTTATGTAACCACACAAAATTTATCTGTAGACCAATTACAAGCATTTGCTGATGAAGTTGGAGCAGAAAATAGTTTATTGGTTTGTTGTGCTGCTTTCCGTGGTGTAACCGCTGCCAGTGCCGCCGCTCGGTGGCCTAACCTTACATTAAAGAAAATTCCCAAAATGGTTCTCTCCCGCTGCGAATGGGGGCATGACGATTACAGTTTGAATGTCTCTAATTTGCCTATGGCGGAACTTGAAGTAAATGGCGAACCCAAGACGCCAATAAAAAAAGCTGTCACTAAAAAGAAAGCAACACCTACGAGTCAAGCTGGGCTGTTTGGAGATAACGATTAATGGACATTTCAAAAAACAAAATCCAAGTACTCAACCATGTGATTGGACGCTTGTCTTTACGCGCGCCACAAAGTGAATCTCTTGCTCGCTTGGTAACTGCCATAGAAGCAGCACCAGAGTTGTTAGATAAAGAACGCGACCTCGGTGCTGTATTGGCGAGTTTAAAAGCCGAATTTTCTACTCTCGAAGATTTTGAGCGCGAATTTCCTTCCCTGTGTTTTTCATTGGCTACAGGTGTCGGTAAAACCCGTTTAATGGGTGCGTTTATTAGCTACTTGCATTTAGCGCATGGCATTAATAATTTTTTTGTGCTTGCACCCAATTTAACGATCTATAACAAACTGATTACCGACTTTACGCCTAATACACCGAAATACGTATTTAAAGGGATTGGCGAATTTGCCATTAATACCCCAAGAGTAATTACGGGTGATAATTATGATCAGCAAAATATTTCTGGTGGTGAATTGTTTGGCGAAGTTCGCATTAATATTTTCAATATTTCAAAAATTAATTCTGAAGTTCGTGGTGGCAAAGAACCACGGATTAAACGAATGAAAGAAGTGTTAGGCGAGAGTTATTTTAATTACCTTGCCAGCTTACCAGACTTGGTTTTACTGATGGACGAATCGCACCGCTATCGCGCCAGTGCAGGGGTTCGTTCCATTAACGAACTGAATCCGCTAATAGGTTTAGAAGTAACGGCCACGCCATTTGTTGAATCGACAAAAGGCCCTATTCCTTTCAAAAATGTTGTGATGGACTACCCTTTGGCGCGAGCAATGGATGATGGATTTGTAAAAGTCCCTGCTGTTGTAACCCAGAGAGGCTTCGATTCCAAAGCGCATAGCTCTGAAATGGTTGAAAAAATTAAGCTTGAAGATGGTATCAGGCTTCATGAAGCAACCAAGGTTCAATTGCAAACCTATGCTCGCGAAAACGGGGTCAAAATAGTCAAGCCTTTTATTTTAGTGATTGCACGTGATACCACTCATGCAAGTCAATTGTTGGATTTAATAGAATCTGAACGATTCTTTGGGCAACGTTACAAAGGAAAAGTTATTCAAGTTGATTCAAGTAAATCCGGTGCTGATGAAGAAGAAATGATATCTCGATTATTGGCTGTCGAAAGTGTCGACGAGCCAACCGAAATTGTGATTCATGTGAATATGCTCAAAGAAGGTTGGGATGTTACTAATCTCTATACCATTGTCCCACTTCGTGCGGCCAATGCGCGTACCTTAGTTGAGCAATCTATTGGGCGAGGGTTACGTTTACCCTATGGTAAGCGCACAGGTGTTGAAGTGGTTGATCGCTTGAATATTGTTGCTCATGATAAATTCCAGGAAATTATCGATGATTGTAATCGTTCAGATTCTCCTATCAGAATCAAAGAACTGATTTTAGACGCACCTCAACAAGACGAGGGAATCGCAAGTGTTCAAGTCGAAGCTGGCATCAATGTTCTTCTTGGTGTGAGTAATCCAATAACAAGGGGGCAAGCCAGCCTTACTGCAGATGGTAGTTATCAGCGAGTGGTTGCACCTGCACCACTGTTTATATCCGATGCAGAAGTTAATGCAGCCAAAGTTGTGTTGGATGTTGTAAGAGAAATGGAATCTCGTCGTGATTTGGTGCCGACTAGTAAAGCCTTGTTGTCGGACGAAATTCAAAAACAAATTATTAGCTTGGTAGAAGAGCGTATTAAACCCGCACAGGCAACCATGTTGGCAGATGACAGTCCATTGGATTTGGCAGATGTTGTTGCAAAAGCTATGGATGCGGTAGTTAAAAATACAATCGATATCCCTCGCATTACAGTTGTGCCAACGGGTGAAGTTACAACAGGTTTTAATCCATTTACATTGGACCTTGGGCAGTTGAATCTGCAGCTGATGGATCGTGAAATGGTAATTCATAACCTTCACAATAATGAACAGCAGGCTATGTCAACTGATACAGGTATCAGGGAAAAACGCTTTGAAGATTATATTGTTCATGCATTAGTGGATGCAGATGAAATTGATTATTTTAGTCACGCAGATTTGTTATACGACCTTGCCGGACAAGCGATTACCCATTTTAAGAAAAAAGGATACTCCGAAGATGAGTTACATAATTTACTTGATACTTATAGAGCGATTATTTCAAAAAATATTCTGGCACAAATGAGAGATCATTTCTGGGAAAAAGTAGCCAGTACAGAAGTCAAAGTAAGTCGTGGTTTCACTGAGTTAAAGCCGAGTAACTACACTATTCTCAGTACAGAGCCTGTAACTAATTTTCGAAATACAGTAGTAGAGCGTATTAAAATCAGGCAAATGTTGTTCGGTGGATTTGGCAAATGTTTATATCCACTCCAAAAATTTGATTCCGATACCGAGCGACTTTTTTCCATAATATTGGAGCGTGACGCAATTAAATGGTTTAAGCCTGTAAAAGGTCAATTTCAAATTTTCTACAAAAAGAATACCGACGAAAACGAATACATCCCTGACTTTGTAGTTGAGTTAGAGCAGGAGTATTGGATGGTGGAGATTAAAGGGAAAATTGATGTTGAAAACAAAATCGTTCAATCAAAAACCGCTTCAGCGTACAAGTGGTGTGAGCACGCATCAATCTATAATAAAACTCATAACTCCAAGCCATGGAGATATATATTTATTCCCCACGATGAAATAAATGAATCCAAGCGATTGGTGGATTATCTGCGATATCATGTTGTCTCTGATGAAAGTTAAAACTAAGGTGATTGTTCATATCTATGCTTTATCAGTTGTCGCCACGGCGTGGCGACAATTAAATTCTGCCCGATTCTTGACCTCAATAAATGATTCATAACCCAGGCGGTAAATAATATGCGTATCCCATTTCTTCGTGTTTTGTTAGTTCTGGTTAGTGTTGCAATTATAAATCCTGTACTTGCCGACCAAAAAATAAAAACAAAAAGCAATATCAAAAATGATCGGGTTCAACAGCCTGCAACCAGTGAGGATTGTTCCAATGAGGCGGGTGCTGTTGTGGATTGTGTGAAGTCGGAGGAAGACAAAAGTGCTACTCAGGAAGCCGATGTAAAAAAATCCCAGCAGGTGGATAGTTCTTCCAGTGAAGGTGCAAACGAAGCCAGTAGATCCAACACGATGTCCTGACTGTTCATGAAAACCTTATGTTCATGAATCATGAACAATTGAATTTCGTGAACGTAGCAATCCCATCTTAAATTGTCGCCTCACTGTGGCGACAATTGACCTGAAGATGGCAGCTCATCTTCGACTATTTGTATTTTTTGAGCAAAATTTCTCTCAAAAAAATATAAATAACCAATAAAATGAGCAAAAAATTACCCAAAATTAAGTTTACGTGCTATTTTTGAGCGAAATTATGCTCATTGAGGCTTTATGCTCACTATTCAATTATTCAATGACGGCCAGTGGCGGGATGCGGCGGTGTTGGATATCCCTGAACCCAAGGCGGGGCGATTGGGGTTGGCGACCTTGAGTTACCATCCCCAGTCCTACGCATTGGAGTTTATGGGGCGGGATGATCAGCAGGCTTGTAGCCTGGCGTTGCCGGTGGATTTGATGCAGACCTATCGTAGCAAGCCCTGGTTTGGTTTTTTGGATGACATCATGCCGGCGGGTGCGAGTCGGCGTTATTGGGTTAACTATTTGGGTATAGGTAACTTGCCATCGCTGGAACAGGATTATCAGTTATTGGCGAAAGGGACCATCGCCCCCGTCGGTAATATGCGAATCAAAGAATCGCTTCCTCCTAAAGTCAACGGAAGTCAGTTAACACAGATGCGATTCTCATTACAGGATGTTGTTGAGCGTAACACTGATTTTCTTGAGTACGCACAGGCAATGGGGGCGGCATCAGGTGGAGCGACGGGCGCAGGTGGAGAAGCGCCCAAATTATTGGTGCGCTCATCAGTAAATAATGAAATTTGGATCGACACTTATCAGGATGATGTAAGCAATCAGGATCAACATTATTTAGTGAAATTTCCCAGGGGTAATCGTACGGCGATTGATTGTGAAATTTTGCGAGCAGAATTTCATTACTATCACGAATTACAATCCTTGGGTGTTGAAACAATTAATACTCACAAAATGAAATTGTTAGAGGGTGAGCAATATCCTTCTTTGTGGTTACCTCGGTTTGATGTGGAATTTATTGAAGGCCAACAACATCGATATGGATTGGAATCGATTTATTCTGTTCTCGGAAAAGCGCCGGGAAGTTACCTTAATCATTTTGAGGTTTTGCGTGATTTGGTTGATTTATTGAATTCTCAATACGCAGTCACGGAACAGGGAAAGCAATTTGATCAGCAAAAATTTGTGATCGAATGGGTGAAGCGCGATTTTTTAAATGTGGTATTTGGCAATTCGGATAATCATGGTCGCAACACATCCTTAATCAAACGACCAACAGGAATTTGTTTAGCCCCCGTTTATGATTTTGCACCTATGAAAATTGATCCTGAAGGTGTGGTTCGTAGCACTTTGTGGGGATCGCCCTATGAAGAAGGTGGGCGATTTGATTGGATTGCGATTGCGCGGGTTCTGTCAGATATGGCGGAACCGGATGCGATCATCAGTGAATTGAAAGCAACTGCAATTAAGTTGAACGGATTGCTTGAGCGACTTTATGAGCGAGGCGTATCGCTGGATATATTAAAAGCACCTATTTTCGGCTTTCAATTTCTTGGTCAAAAATTAAAAAATTGGCAATTGTTATGAAATCACTGACTCCACAAGAGCGAGAAGGCATCCTGCTGTTCTGCTTGCAAAAAATCATCGAAGCCGAAATGACGGAAGGACAAGTATTGCGAAAATTACGCAAAGAAGTGCTGGGCATGAGCCAGGAAGAATATGCAGCTTTAGTGAAAGTAAGTCGTCGTACATTGTCTGATATTGAAAATGATACGGGCAGTCAGTCGATTGACATTATTAACTCTGTCTTTAAACCATTTGGTTTACGGTTGGGATTGTTTCCAACCAATCGTTATCTATTTAGTCAAATGTTGAATGCAGAAAATTCTGACGCGACAGGTTTGCAAAAACTAAAGAGTTTTAAACGGCAAGCTTAAGTCTTCGATTGGTCTAGTCTAATTCCATGCACGCAGACTTCCAGAATTTCGTCTGCCAGTGGTGAATTGTTAGGCAGGTGCGCATTTGCTAATCGGCGGCGGAGAGGAGAATTCTTATGTGATCAGGCTAACCACTCCCAACGAAAAAATTATTTTCAAAAACAGATAGCAATAACTGTTGTTAATTTATTTTTTCTGCAGGTGCAGAATATTGAGTGATGGCTACCTCAATGTTCCGGTAAACACTCTGCTGGTTGGTTGTTCGATGGTGACAATTCTACCCAGCGAGTCACTGAAGATAATATGTGTCCTATTGAGCCTCACATTTACCTGGCTGTCCATGGGCCAGTCAAGGTTAAAAATTATTGACGCCGTTTGTGTGTTGACTCCAAGGCACAATTGTTTATCTGCAAGAAGAATTTGCAGAATAAAAAACCTGTCATCTGATTCAGCGCGGAATCCTATTGGTTCTGAATTAATAGGAAGATCCAGCGTAAGCACTTTGTTCCATAATTTGTACTGTACTGTCCATCGGTTTTCATGATTTAGCAGTTCAATGTTCAGCAGCTGTCCTGATGCGGATAAATTGATGAATCCCTTTTGAAAGCTGTCTATCGGGATGAGATCTTTTTTGTATAGTCGTCGCGAAGGCAATGAATAGGTCCAAATTTCAACATTATCCTCTTTGTTGATCATCAAGCTTTCGTGGTTGGTGTTGCTGGAAATTCTGATTATTTTTCCTTGTAAGTCGCTTAAGCTCCAAAGAGTTTGTAATTCTTTTGTTGAGGTGTCGATGACAAGATAGCGATCACGGGAAGTGATGACCCATTTGACTCCATCAAATTCTGGTGCAAATAAGTCTATATCCAGAATTCCCAGATCCAACTTTTCATTAGTAACTAAATCCAATCGCGTGACTTTCGATCTTTCATCGAGTGTTTGAATTAAAAGAACAACCTGTCGGGATTCAGAAAGCACTATACGATTGCAAGGGATGGCGTACTGCATGCATCTCTGCATGTTTTCGTTGACAATAATTAAACCCGGCTCACCCAGCGCAATTAACATTCTGTTGTTTGATAGCATTACTATGTCTTCGATGGATTGTTGTCCTATTGAAGGTGCTGTTATCAAAAGGTTGCTGGCCAGAGTGATGTGCAATAAGGTTTCTGAAATTTTATTTTTTGTGGATGGAATATCCATTTTTAATAATGCATCAGAGCAGAGCATTAATAACTTATCCAATTGTTTATTAGATAGTGTTGATTGCCGATTCGCGGAGTCAATCCATATCCATGGAATCAATTTGGCTATTAACAGAGAAAGTAGTTGATGTCTGACATTAACATTTAGAATATTAGCCGCGATATTATTTCGATAGTCAGCATTTGAAGGATTTTCAATTAATGTCAATAAGGATTTTGCACATCGTTGTGAGTCCTCTGGTGATTTGATCAGTAATTGAATAGTCGCTCGAACACCTAATTCACCATACGATGATTCAGCTTTTTTTAACCATTCGATAGCCAGTGATTGTTCGGTTTGAATGGGCCATATTGCTTCAACTGCGTCCAGCCAATTTCCCTGACTAATAAGGTAGTCTGCCCAGAGATATCGTAATTTCTTCGCAATATCCGGTTTGTTTTGTAAAGTCGCGATTGCCGCTGCAAATGCATTGTCGCGTTTCGCAATCAGAACTGCTTTTTCAAATTCACCTGCAAGACATAATAATCGAATGATGGTATCTGCCGGCATATCCCAGGAGAGCGCTAATTCGGTTGCCAGTGATAAACGATCATGATTGAGTAAATAATCGAGAGCTTCTTGTTTATTACGAAGCAGGTCGGCAAGAACAAAAGCGGCTTCTTCATGTTTTCCCATTCTATCCAGACGTTCAAATGCCTGACGGTAAAGTTTGCGAAGATGCGCTTCAATTTGATCGCCGAAACTTACGCTGGATGCTGCAGCTGTGTACCTTGAAATAGTTAAGTTATTTCTGGGTTGCAAGCGTCCCAGTGCTTGCCCCAATGACTGGGTGCCATCTCCTAATGGAATCGCATGGCGCAGAGCTTCTTGCAAGTCTCCAGATTCAAATTTGTCCATTAATTTCTTTAGATAATTCGCATGACTTGCACCAATAAGTTTTGATGCTTTTGTGAGTAGTGCCATTTGGGTTACCCAGTTTCGCCATCTTTGAATCTTTGTATTTAATGGTTTACGGGGTTCAATAAAATTACTGGATGTCTGGCCATCCTTTGAAACAGAGTCTGTTGAATTGCTTTTAAACAGGGATCCTATAAATTTGAGGATATTAAGGCCTGATAAGCCTGCCGGAATGTTTGTTGCATTTTTTGTTTGAGCATTGCCTATGTCTGACAAAAATTTATTTCGCTCTTCGCCAGGATTGCCCAGAACTTTGTTAAAAATCGTGCGAGTATCAGTGGGTGATGATATTGGAGAAGTATCTTCAAAACGATCTTCGTTAATTGCCAGATCGGGTTCAAGGAAGCGATAATCGGAAACATCAATCCAGGTTGAAACATTTATAGTCTGGCCCTGGTGAAAATAAAGTTTAATCAGAGAGTTTTCATGTAGCAGGGTGATGTCAGATAGAAAATCCGATGTTGAATTGATAAGTTCAGCATTGAACAGACCCGAGCTGTTTCTCTCTAAAGGTGAGCCGGATATTTTGTCGCAGTTCATCAAAATTGGCGAGTCAAAGGTCAGTAGATAGCCTTTTTCAAATTCAAAAAATTTGGAGTTTTTATTCCACAATTCAATAACTTTTGGTTTTATAGTGTCGATGTTGTAAAGATATTTAAAATACCATACTCCGGCAATTAATCTGAATCCAGTTAAAGTCGCCTGTTTAGCAAGAATCATGATTTGCTGTCCGTAGTACTAGAGAGAATCAGCGTAAAACTGTTCAGGTCATAAACCATCAGTTGACGATTTCCAGAAATAATGGCGAGTCGCTTTTGTGGCGAATTCAAGTTAATTCGTAATATTTCGTAGCTACACTTTATTGCCAGAGATGTTCCATGCTTTGAAATAGTATGAATTTCATTGTTGTTGGCGTTAGTGGCAATCAATAAAGGTTCAGTGTTTTCGCCAGCGCCTGACAGTATCAAGCCATGTACAGTCATTGTTGACGGAAAAATAAAATCGTCAAAGGTAAATTTAGAAAACTGACTGGCTCCCTTATACACCTTCCAGTGTTGTGTTGAATCCTGTTTTTGCTTATCGGTAAATTCAATTGCGAAAGTCCCTTTTGCGCTAGGCCATTCCTGGCCGCAGAAAAATATTCCAGGGCTTTTTAAGGTGTTAGGTATTAGATAGCATTTTTTATGGGAGCCATTTACATACATTTCAATTGAAATGGAGTGTTGGGATGATTTTGTTGCTACCACAAGAGTTGTTGCGCTTACTTGCATAGCTTGAATGACATTTGTTAGTTGAAGTGTGGTTTTGGACTTATTTTTCTCTTTCCCGTCAGGAGAATGGTGAAAAAAAAGAGATTTTTTTGAATCCATAAAAAATATAGATCGACTATGATTGAGATAAAAAATGAACATCGAGTTCCATTGAGGCCTTCCATGGGTAAACGACCAGGGAGTATCAGCGAGTTGAGTAATTATGTTAGCGCCTTTCACTTGCCAAAAATGTATATTTGAATCGATGCAGAGTAGGCCACTTAGTTTTTTTCCATTCAGTGTTGCGGCCATTAACTGTTGATTACTCATCCATTTTTGAGCATTGGGAAAAGTTTGTTTCTGATCTGAGCTATTAGGTATCCGATAAACCAAAGCCCCGCCATCCAGCATGCCAACTGCAATATATTTTCCATCAGGTGAAAATATGGGGGGTTGTTGTAAAGATATCTTGTGGTCGGTTCTCTGATGAACGTTTGTTCCAGTGGTGTCGAGAAAATAGCCTTGCAATAATCGTGTGGCTATATTTATGGGTGGGATAGAGATGGTAGTCTGACGATTATTATTTTTAAATAGTTTGGTTAGATGTAAATTTTTTTGTTCGAAGTCGGACATTATTGAAATTTGACAATTAATCCAATCTGGTTTTTTGAATAGATTGTTCGAGACGACCCAGGCCTCGCTGTTGCCAATATCATATTCCTGAATCTTTTTTCCCCATTCTGCCAGTTGATCATCATTCGGAATCAGGAAAGTTCTGGCTTTCAATAGATTGCGTAGTCCGTAAGTAGATCTTTCGTCAGAAAAATGATTGGGTGATTGCACAATGCCCCAATAAAATTTTGCGCGATATTTTTCGGCTCTCATTATTAATAGCAGCCAGATGGCAATATGGGCTATTCGAGGTGCGCCTAATTGTTGAGGGCCAGCATCAAGTAACAGTATTATGCTTGCGCTATTTTTTTGTTCAGTTTTCCCTTGTGTTAGAAATAGTAATTCTGATTCGGTTGCTTTTCGAATAAACTCATCTGGCATTAATTCGCTGAGAGCAAGTTCTGACAATAAAAGATTGTCATAATTTCCTCTTCTGGAAATTTTGTCATATCCAGAGGGCTCTTCATTTGCGATTAAACTTGATATTGGATGACCCAAAAACATCGGAGTCAAAGCTGTAAGTATTTTTTGGATTTCAGTTCTGATGGAGTCGTCGAACCAATTAATCCATTCATGCTTGGCAAATAGCGTTTGTTCGCGATTCAATTTTCTATGATCCCATTTAAATAATCACGGCTGAGAAAATATTGCCGGTTGAGTGGTATCACCAGTTTTGGATCGGGCCATATTAAAACGGACGTCTTGCCAGTGTCGTTTTGAATGCGCTGCAGTAACAGCGAATGGGAAATATTGGGTGTTGATACGGTTGGCAACCAAAGATCAGGAGTTTCTATACTTCGACAAATGTAGCTAATATTGGTCACCCAGGGTAACCAGGATTTGTCTCCAAATATAATCAGGCATTCCGGTGCACTGACTGCATAAATCGTACGAAGCATGTCCTCTTGTTCAGCTAATAATCGCTTGGCTAATTTTATTTTTGTATCGCCAAATCCGATAAGTCCTTGCGGTTCTCCAGTTATATTTCTTTTTTTCCAGACCCATTTCATAAATATCAAGATTCCAGCAATACAGTGATAGACGTTCTGTACTTTGCGAGTTCGGGAGTTAGATCCTCTTCACTGAAAGA
>CBFGPN010000091.1:0-14904 GCA_965650675.1 uncultured Cellvibrio sp. | reverse complement strand
TGATTTTATAAATTTTAAATTTATTATGTTACATTTTTTTTTTTTAATTTATTATTTGTGCCAGCTTTTTGGGTTATAACATATTAAATTCTTCACAGGCTATTTCATAGGCTTTACGTTCAAGTTGAACCAGTCTCTCACCTAATTCTACGCTGTGTTCGCCTAATATTTTGGCATCGACCAATGCGCCATTGCGTTCAACGCTTGATAAAACTTCAACCAGAGGCATTTCAATTTCGTCAAAAACAGAACGTAAGGTTTTTATTTTATTAAGCCTTGGAAAAAAATAATCGTGCAATCTGAGAGTAATATCAGCATCTTCTGCTGCATAATGTCCTGCAGAATCTACGGGAAGTTGATTAAAACTTAATTGTTTTGTTCCTTTGCCGGCAAGTTCTTCAAAAGTGACTGTGGTGTAATCCAAATAAATTTTTGCGAGGTCATCCATATTATGACGGCTGCCAATCGAATTCCAAACATAAGACGCCAACATGGTATCGAATTCGGCACCTTTTAATTGAATGCCGTAATTCAGCAATACACTCTGGTCATATTTTATATTTTGGCCAATTTTTTTGATATTTTCATTTTCCAAAATGGGTTGAAGCTGTTGTAAAACCGATAGTAAATCAAGCTGTTCCGGAGCCCCCATATAATCGTGACCACAGGGCACATAAGCAGCAACACCCGGTACAATAGAAAAACTGACACCAACAATTTTGGCATCCATAATATTTAAGCTGGTGGTTTCTGTATCAAATGCAAATCGTTTGCACCTACTAATTTTATCCAGCCAATTGTTGAGTTGATTCTGATCAAGAATAATTTCGTATTGAATTTTTTCTGGCGCAGCTATTTTTTCAATACTTGTTTCAATAGATGAGAGGGAATTGTCAGATGCTGATGCTGCGCCATTTAATTCGGAAATCCAGGTTTTAAATTCCAATTCGGTGAATAATGATTTTAATTTTCCAATATCAGGTTTTGATACTTTTATGGTTTCAGGACGAACGTCCAGTTCAACATCGGTTTTAATGGTCGCTAATTGATAAGAGAGATAGGCCATCTCTTTTTGTTCCAGTAATTTTTCCGGCATTTTTTTCGCGCCACGAAAATCCAGTGTGCGAATTTTTTCAAGATCGGAATAAATAGCATCTATGCCGCCAGCGCCTTGTATCAGTGCAACCGCTGTTTTTTCGCCAACACCTTCAACACCGGGAATGTTATCGGATGAATCGCCCATTAGTGCCAAATAATCAATCATTAACTCCGGGCCAAATCCATATTTATCTTTTACACCCTGAATATCCAGTTTGGTTTCGGTCATGGTGTTGATCAGGGTTACATGTTCGGTTACCAGCTGCGCCATATCTTTATCGCCCGTCGATATCACAACATCCATTTTTTGTTCGGAGGCCTGACGAGCGAGCGTTCCAATTACATCGTCTGCCTCAACTCCTTCAACTATCAGCAGGGGTAATCCCATGGCCGCGACTACGTCATAAATAGGCTGTACCTGCAAACGCAGCTCGTCTGGCATGGGTGGACGGTTGGCCTTGTATTCGGCATAGAGATCGTCGCGAAAGGTTTTTCCTTTCGCATCAAAGATAACGGCAATAGCGCTCTGGGGGTAATCTCTGGTCATACGCCGCAACATATTGACCACACCTTTGACGGCACCTGTGGGCTGGCCTTTGGAATTGGTTAAGGGGGGCAGTGCATGAAAGGCCCTGTACAAATAAGAAGAGCCGTCAATTAATACCAAAGGGCTTTGATTTGTTTCCGATCTTGCTTCTGACATAGGCGAACCTGACCAATTAAATTGGGCGAAGAATACATCAAAAGTGATTGGGCATGGCGCATACCTATCAGCATTTTTGACTTGTGTAGATGGGCGCCTGGCGCTAAGTGTTACTTATTTGTGAAAAAGTGTTACTTGCCGCACTCTTGAGATACAAATCACAATATCGCCATAAATTAATGTTTATTAACACAAATATCTAAATTTTTTCCAAAAAACACTAGCCAATAAAAAATTTCCTGTTAGTATGCGTTACGTTAAGTAACAAACCTGTTACGGCAATATAAGACTGGTATCCACAAGATATTGGTTCGTCCAGGTAGCAAAACTACCTTAATTAATCCGGAGATTTTGAAATGAAAAATACATTGGTTTTAGTGATCACCCTGTTTGCAGCCAACCTGGTACTGGCAAACGAAACCGCCAAACAAGAAGGTTTGACCCTGGCTGCTGCTGAATTGCAAAACAAAGCGGCTTGGATAGAAACGGAAGAAGAAGCGCAAAAGCGAATTAATGACGATCTGGAAGAAAAAAACCAGGCGTTATTGGACAAGTTAAATGCTCAACTGGAGCAAAAACTGGAAGCAAAAACACAAAATGATTTTGCGTTTTAATTTCCGGTAATGGATTACGAATGTTTTAGTTTTTTGTTTATGTGCGATTTGTAAGTTTTCTCCCTGTGTTATTACCCCGCGTTAGTCCTTATTACTTTTAGTGAGGTTTAATGCGGGGATTTTTTTGTCTACGTCACACATTTTAAATCTTCTTTTAATTGGCGTTTAACTCCCTCGCATTCACTATGAGCTTGCCTAGACTGGGATCAAGCAGAAATTCTGCGCAACCTTGGCTAACATTTGGAGTTTGTTATGACTACGTTGATTTTTTCCCAAGCCGCGATTTTTCGTATGCAACAACTGGCGAGTAGTTACTTTCATAAAACGGGTGTGCGTCATCGTATTTCGTCTGATGAGGGCATGCTGGATTTATTAAAAGAAGCGGCTTTATGCGGTGAAAAAGAAGTACGTAGATGTTATGACGCATTCGTCATGGAATTAAACAAAAGACAAATTGATGGATTGGCAGCACGTGGTGTGAAATTGCGTTTGCCAACGCAATTTACATTAGCTACTCCAATTAGACAGGCAGGTTGAAAAACTTTCCGCCAGTGACTGCATCAGCTGTTGGTAGCTGTCGGCCTTTGTCCCCATAAGGTCAAGAAAACCTACCTGCAGTTGGTGTTGATTGGCAATGGCCAGCAGTTGTGCGTTATCAACTGATGGTTCACCAAAGATACATTTTCCTTCGCTTTTTAATACTTCCAGTAGCTGGTTCAAATGTTTTGCTCCTGCTTTGCGTTCTGGAGTCAGGGTTAAATAACCCAGCTGTTTTAAACGGTACCGCTCAACAAAATGGCTGTATCCGTGATGGTAAACCGCAAAACCTTTATCTCCCAACGGATTTAGTTTTTCAGCAATATCCTTGTCCAGAGTTTCCAGTGACAAAATAAAATTTTCTGCATTTTTTTGATATTCATCTGCATTTTTTTGATCTATCTCTGTCAGTTTTTGAGTCATGGATTTAACCATGACGATGACATTCTGCGGATTGAGCCACAAATGTGGATCCCGATTATGATGATGGTCATGTTTTTTATTTTCACTGACCGGCCATTCAATGTCGGATAAATTTTCCAGCGAGATAATTTTATTTTTGGGTAAATTGGACAAAGGCCGGGTCAAAAAACTTTCCAGGTCAGGCCCTATCCAGACAATTAAATCCGCCTGGTGTAATTTTTGGTGATCGGACGTTCTGAGCGGGTAATCATGATGTGGTGCCTGATCGGGAATCAGTTGTTGAATTATCAATTTATCCCCGCCAATTTCTTTAAGGATAAGGGATAAAGGTTTGATGCTTGCCACTACTTTTATTTGTGCGAATGTCAGGCATGGCAGCAATATCAGAATCAGGGTCAAAAACAACTTCATAGATCAGCTTCAAAAAGGATTCAATTGAATTGTGATAGTGTAACATTCTGCTTTTCATTGTTGCTCACAAAAGACGGGTTAGATTTTTTGCTATGTCAGAATTATTGCTTGAAGCCAAAGCCATTTCTGTAAAAAGACAGGGGCGTTTCCTGCTGCAAAAGGCAGATCTGCAATTACACCAAGGCAAAATCACCACTCTGATAGGCCCCAATGGTGCGGGTAAAACCACTTTGGTGCGCAGCATTCTGGGTTTGATCAAGCCGGATGAGGGTCAAATCTGGCGATTACCCAAATTGCGTGTGGGTTATATGCCACAGAAATTGCATCTGGATTCCAGCTTTCCATTAACCGTTGAGCGTTTTCTGACATTGGCAGGTAAGCCACAGGCGAACTGGAATGAAACTCTGTTACTGACAGGGGTGGATCAGTTGTTGAAGTCACCCATGCAAGCTTTGTCCGGTGGTGAAACCCAGCGTGTACTGCTGGCCAGGGCACTTTTGCGTGATCCACAACTATTGGTTCTTGATGAGCCTGTGCAAGGTGTTGATATCACCGGACAATCGACCTTGTATCAATTAATCCACCAGATTCGCAATCAACGCCAATGCGGTGTGCTGCTGGTATCGCACGATTTGCATCTGGTGATGGCAACCACCGATACCGTGATTTGTTTGAATCAACATGTCTGTTGCCATGGGCATCCACAACAAGTCACCAACGACCCGGCTTACATCGCACTGTTTGGTGAGCATCCCGAACGTGCAGCGGCTATGGCGATTTATACCCATCATCATGATCACCGACACGATGATCATGGAAAAATTATTCGACTCACAGCAAAAAAATCCGGTTGTGATGACACTTGTGGACACGATCATCATGCCTGATTTTTTATTGCTCGCTTTAATTTCCGGTTTGGCAGTGGCAACAGTAGCAGGGCCTTTGGGCGCATTCGCTGTTTGGCGTCGTATGGCTTATTTCGGAGACACGCTCGCGCATTCTGCATTACTCGGTGTTACCTTTGGTTTGTTGTTGGATATTAATTTGAATTTGGCGGTTGCATTGGGCTGCCTCACGCTGGCATTAATTCTGGTTGGTTTGCAGCATAAACGATTTTTAGCAACCGATACTTTATTAGGCATACTTGCACACTCAACTCTGGCATTGGGTTTGGTTTGTGTCAGTTTGTTTACGGAAACCCGTATTGATTTATTGGCCTATTTATTTGGCGATATTCTTGCTGTTTCTTTTTCTGATGTATTAACAATTGTTTTAATTAGTTTGGGCGTTTGTATTGCATTAATTTTTTTATGGCGGCCATTGTTATCGATCACCGTACACGAAGAATTGGCACTGGTTGAAGGTGTTGCTGTAACGGCTGTTCGCACAGCACTAATGTTATTAATGGCATTGGTCATTGCCATCGCCATGAAAATTGTCGGTGTTTTATTAATTACGGCATTGATGATTATTCCTGCTGCTGCTGCACGGCGACTCAGCCATTCACCGGAACAAATGGCAATTTTCGCCAGCCTGTTAGGTTGTATTGCCGTTGCATCAGGTCTGGCTGCTTCCTGGTTTTGGGATACACCTGCTGGCCCGGCTATAGTGTTGGCAGCCACAACATTATTTATTCTCACCCTGATCAAACCACAAAAATAATCAATTCAGGACTGTCACAGAAAATTCACCATTCTGTTGTGATTTCGTCATCTTCTTAATCAAGAATTTGTGCAAGTTGATAATGGAAACTTGCCATGACGCGACCTTATCCCGCTTCGTCTTCTTCTCCGCAAGCAATAGATGCTCTTCAATCTTCAGTCAAAACCCCCGGTATTATTAGCGGTAAAACGGTTTGGATTTCTGACATTCATTTAGGCTCACGCGATTGCAAAGCAGATTATCTATTGGAATTTTTACAAGACTTACATTGCGATACATTGTATCTGGTTGGTGACATTGTGGATTTATGGGCAATGAAACGACGTTTTCGTTGGCCGGCAAAGCATCATCAAATTATGATGAAGTTTTATGAGTTGGCGGCCAAAGGAATGAAAGTTATTTATGTTCCGGGAAACCATGATGAGCCCATGCGCCGGTTTGCAGGTGATTTTTTTGGTCCTGTTGAAATTATTGAAGAGTGTGAATATCAGTGTGGAGACGGCAAGCGTTTTTTGATCATGCATGGTGACGCCATGGATGCGCACATCCAGTTAAGTTGGTTAACCCGTTTGATTGGTGATCATGGTTATGAATTATTATTATTTATCAATCGTTGGTCCAATCGTTGGCGTCGCTGGTTGGGTCTGCCATATTTTTCACTGGCAAGTTTGATAAAAAATAATATTAAAGGGGCCAAAGCTGCTATCAATACTTATGAAAATTATGCACTGGCTGAAGCCAGGCGTCGTGGATATGATGGTGTTGTTTGCGGCCATATCCATCATCCTGAATTGCGCAATGAAAAAGGATTTGTTTATGCCAATTGTGGTGACTGGGTAGAAAATTGCACAGCGCTGATTGAAGATTATCAAGGTGTAATGCGTTTATTGCACTACACCGATCAGCTTGAATGGAAAGAACAACAAATTAGCCCACAACTTAACGCAGCGTAAAATCCTGGCGGTCGATCTCCTTGCCATTAACTTGTATTGCAAGTTGATGCAAGCCTGAATAATAAGACCTGGTAGTAATAGGTTTAAAGGAATGTTTTTTTTCGAAAAGGATTTCCATTCCTTTTTTTAACTCAACATTTTTCAATTTAAAAACCTTTGCTGCCAAATTGCCATTGGCTTTCATAAAGTAGATGAGATAATCCACTACCAATTGCTGCGTTTTGTCTGCTTTCAGTCGAAATGAAAACTCCAGAGAATCACCAACAGAAATTATTTTTTTAGACAACTCAAAATTTTTAATGCCAACTTTGGCATTTTTGCTATAACCCAATAAAGGAAATACCCGCTGATCGCCGGATTTAATCAAACTGCGCAAAGCATGCTTGACTATCCATTCCGTTTTGTCGTTTTGATTTGATAAGAATTCTTCGCACAAACCAATCGCCCAATCAGGATTGTCTTTGCTGATGTCATTGATATTGTTCGCTACCGAACGTCGAACATATAAACTCTCATCCTGATTTAATTTTTGCAAAATCGCTCTGAGCGGCGTTGGATCCTGAATAAACTGCGGCAAACGCATACCCCAGGGAAGACGCGGACGAGAACCTTCCGAAGCCAAACGACGAACATGCTCGGAGTCATCGTCACACCAAACCAACAATTGATTGTAGGTTTGTTGGTAATGATGCTGGATGAACGGTCGAATAGAAAATTCTGCCGAAAAAAGTGATGTGAGTTTTTCCAGTGTCTTTAAGGATTCTGTAGGATGCGCCAATCCGTGAGCGGCCACATAATCAATAACCGGCCAGGCAGCAAACATGGCTTTGTTGTCATCAGGATTTCCGGCATCCCATACTTGCGGTAAATCCTGCAAATAACGGCTCAGTTTTTTATAGGGATGAGAAAATTCCTGATGCAGATGATGGATAATATGATGAACCCGTTGTTTTAATTCGAGTTGATTGATTCCTTGCAGCGTATTTTTATGAAAACGTTTTGCATTAAAATCAGGCACTACTTTTTCAAGACTTTTGCCAATACGCTGAATGGCGTTCGAATTAAGGCCATCTTTCATAAGCGGTGTCGAATCGGATGAGCTCACTGCGTGCTCCAAAAAATGTAGGCTGCATAAATGACAAGTTGGGCAGCATAAATTTTCTTACTGACAGTTTCTGGCAGTAGTTATAAAAAGTTGCTTACACCCAATTCTTTCGCCATTTCAATAAATGTAATTTCACTTTTGGTATTGGGATTAATCACTTCATCAACAGCAAAATGGCCAGAGGTATTGATTATTGCCTGTTTCAACATAGAGTTATTATTGGTATAGAAAAACAGTCGCACAAATAATTTGTGTGCCAGCAATAAATTGTAATCTTCATAACTGGCGATTTTGGACGGTGATTTTGGCAAGCGCTTGTATTCATTTTCCAAGCTTGTTAAAGGTTTGCTTTTGAGCCAGGCTTTAACTGCTTTTTCCTCTTCATCTTCAATAAAATGACAATAGGCATAAGCTTTTGCACCCAGCATGGCACCGGCCTGCGCACTATATTGTTCAGCACGTGCTTGCAGTTTTTCATGGCTGCCGCCCCAGCGCGGATACAGCATTTTTAAATCTTTAATCGCAATATCCAGACGATCTTTCAAGTGATCCGAGTATTTATTCAATATAAATTCTGCTTGCGCTCTTTGCCCCAATGCCAAATAAACATCCAAAATAAGAAAAACCAAATCTGCCGGGTTGTGTAATTTTTCAAATTCTTTTGATATCAGCGTTTCTACTTCCGTTAACTTATTGGTGAATTGTTTAATGGTTTCTGCGGATAGTTCGTTGGCTGCGCCAGTTCCACGAATGGCCCAAGCTTCTCTCAATAAAAAAGCAGCATAAAAATAACCTGCCACGGGATTTTCAGGTGCATGTTCAAAAGCGACTTTGGGCCAGCGGTCTTTGTGGGTAATTTTTTGTTGGATAACATAAGTGGTAAAAGATTGCTGCAAACCTATCGTTTGCGTTGCCGCTAATTGATCGCGCAGTGATTTTAATTCCTGGGTGTTCAATGGGTCCTGAATTTGTTGGTCGAGACGTCTTACCTTGAGCCACTTCAGCAATTTGAATCCACCGAAATACCAAAAGCCGACAAGAACAACAGCAAGAACAATCAAAATATTTTGAATAGCGTCCATAAAAATCCCGGATATTAAATAAAAACGACAAGGCGGGCATACTAGTGATCAAAGATGAATCAGATCTTAATCAAACCAAATGCGCACATGATCCGGTAAGGGAATCGATTTGCCATTTGCACTGCTGACCCACACAATTTTTGAGTAGCCTTCAGCAGAAGGCGATTCAGGATGTGACTCGGTGAAAACCCGATAATGCATCATGAAACTGGAACGACCGGGTTCCGATATAAAAATTTCCACACGCAAATTTTCCGGATGAAATATCGGCCGTAAAAAAGTACAGCCTATAGTGACGACTACCGGGTGATTTTCGCCGTGCACCGGAATATTTTTTTCACGCATCAATTGAAATCGTGCTTCTTCAAAATAACGAAAATAAAGTGTGTTATTGATGTGGCCATAAGCATCCAGATCTCCCCAGCGCACAGGCATGGTAAAGGAATAAAAGGGCGATACATTTTCAGGGATATGTGAATTCATTTTGCTAAAAACCTCACAGTCATTTCACCTAAATTTTCGTAAGAAATTTTCACATCGGTATTCAGAGGGACTTCAATTATGCCAGCGAAAGATCCGGTAATAATCACTTGTCCTGCTTGTATGCCTTGCCCTCGTTGTCGCAAAAATTCTGCCAACCAATATAAGCCTGCTCTGGGTGCTTGATTGGGATGTTTCCCTGCATAATCTTTGGTTTCACCATTAATCGTGAATTTGATCAGCATTTCGCCTTTTGTTTTTGCAATGTTGGAATCAATTTGCGGCCCGACAAACATGCCTTGATTAATTAAACAGTCCGCCAACATTTCTGGAAATTCACAATCACTGGTATCGGCATAACGACAGTTGATGAGTTCGAGAGCCATATGGGTTCTGGCAATTGCAGCATCTACTTCGGCTTCGGTATAAGGTTCTGCGCGTGCGGGTAAATCTTTTCCAAAAACAAAACCCATTTCCGGTTCGATTCGCGCCAGATCACCTTTGGGCCAAAGGCTTACAGGCGAAACCGAATTCATACTGCTGGTATATATTGGCCCGACAATGACGCGATCTTGTGGTGGTTGCAAACATTTCCAGCCGCCGATACTGTCGTCCATTTTTTCGCACCAGAGTTCTGTCACCGCTTCTTGAATCATGAGTGCTTCATCGATATTTTTCGGGCGAATTTCGATTGGTAATCTATCACCCTGTGATCCGTTGATTCGACGTTCTGTAAGAATCGCAGCTGCTTGTTTTGCATTCGACATAAATATTTTCCAATTAATTTTTTTTCAATACCAAAAATAACAAAACCCCAAAAAGGGGTTTGTTATCACGCGAATAATTTTTTACTTAGTGATGAGGTGATAACTGTTGGGCAATATGCGCTAAATCTTTACTGGATTCAATAATATTGGCCACAGTAGTGTTGGCTTTTTCCGGATCAAGATGCAGTTCTGCAAAAATTTCAGCGGGGATAGTCTTGGGGCCAGGCCCCAAATTGTGTTGCGCCAACAGGCGGCGTGCTACATAAATCAATTTTGCGTAGCTTTGATATTCACCTTTGTAGAGGGGGTTGTTTTGTTGGCGTAAACCCACCACCACTTCGTCAGGCATGGACCAAAGCGACATCAGGCTGCTCGCCAATTGTTCGCGCGTAACACCCAATAGATGTCGCTCGACAACTTGATGCTCAACATGCGGATTGGCATCGGCCAGTTCACAAAAAGCATGGAAATACGGAGGAAATACTTCGGCCAGAATCAGATAGCCAAAGTTGTGTAACAACCCACACAAATAGGCCATGCCAAAACTGGGCCTGTGATCGCGTGGAATTGCCGTCACCAAGCCTTCAATAGTGGCTGCCATATACACTGACTGTTGCCAGTAGGGTAAAACACCGCGTGGGCCTTCTTTGGGAATCGTCATTTGTTTTCCCAGTGACAAACCCAATGCCAGATTCAATACCATATCAAACCCAAGTACACGCACTATGGCATCGTGAATGGATTTTATTTTTCCCGGTGCCGAGTAATAAGGCGATGCCGCCCAACTGACAACCTGTGCGGCCAAACTGGGATCTGTCTCCACAATTTGTGCCAGATCGCTGATGTCTGCGTTGGGATTTACCCGCAATTTGATAATGCGTTGTGCGGTATCGGAAAGTGGTGGTAATTCGAGCGTTTCTTCGAGACGTTGTTTGATGCGTAATTTGGTGAAATTTTTGACAGCGTTCAGTATGTGGTCGGTATCTGAAATAACCGCATCATCGATTTCAAGTGGTGCCAAAGGCAGCGACAGATCGACCACTTTTGCATCGTCAAGAATTTTTGCAAATTCCTCCTGACTGAATCGCAATAATTCTTCATCATTGCCCGAGTCTGCCCATAGCTCACTGCGTTCCAGTAAACTTTTATCTACCAATGTTTGCAATCCTTCCAGCTTGGGTAATGCGGGAATAGTTTTCAGTTGGTGTTCTTTGCAGAATTTTGCGACATCTTCCGGTTTAAGTGCGTGTAATTCACGCCCCAGATAACGATTGACGCTATTGAGATCGAGTAGCCTGTCTGCAGGAAAAATCACCTGAACCTTTCCTTTCGCATCTTGCAATATGACGGATTTTGCCGCACTCATAGATCGTAAATACTCATCATGCCATTGTGAATTGTCATTTTCGCTCAGCGATACCACAGCATTTGCAAAAGGAATTTGTTGTTTTTTTAAGATGTTTTGGACACTGCTGGATAAAGACACTGAGCGACTCCTCTTGTATCTGAATAACGAGTTGTCATCTAAGCCTAGCCGAGAATTTTGAAAGTGCTATACGAAGATCAATAGAAATACTGCAAGAAGATTCGAAAAAGGAAAGCGGTGCCATTTGTTCTTCAATTAGAGACTGAGTCTGTCCACTAACCAATAAAGTCCAAATATCCCCACTACCCATGAAATGGATGAAGGCAACCAACGATGCATCAACGGATTTTTTAAGATAACCAAAAAAGGCGGTAATAACAGTGCAGCAATTGTGAGTTGTCCCAGTTCAACACCTATATTGAAACCTGCCAGCGGGATCAGCAAATTTTCGCCAGACACTATTCCCGTTTCCCGTAGAGCACCTGCGAACCCAAAACCATGCAATAGTCCGAATAAAAATGCCATAAGCCAACGCCATTTGGGTTGTTGATTTTTATAAATCAGCCACAGGTTTTCTACAGCAACATAGACAATACTGGCAGCAATACAGGCTTCAACCAGACCTCCCGGCAAGTAGATCAAACCAAGTGCAGAAAGGACTAAAGTAATTGAATGTGCAATTGTAAAAGCCGTTATCACTGCAATTAAATATTTCCATTGACGACCTAATACCAGAAGTCCTGCAAGAAACAGTAGATGGTCAAAACCCAGGACAATATGTTCTATTCCCAATAAAACAAAACTGCCAAAACTTTCTCTTTGCGGGCTTGTATCGTTACCAAGCTTGAGCAGAAGGGTTCGATTTTCACCTTGCAAAAATTTTTGTGCTAAAAATTCATGTTGGCTGGTTGCTGTAAAAGTACTGCCGTAATTTTCATCCAATCTTGCGAGATAGGTTGCTTCGATTAATAGCTCTGATGCTTGTGCAGGGACATAATAAATCGTGGCATCAAGATCTTTTTCTTCAGTGAGCTTGAGTTCCCATCTTGTAGGCGCTAGCGAGGTTTCCCCCATTTTTAACGACAGCATAGAGGCGACGCAGCGCTCAATGTCAGCATAAAATTGCTCAAATTCCAAATCATGTAATCTGGATACTGGCTTGTCAGGCAAGCAGAGTTTTGCAGCTGTGGTATCCGTAATTAACAGATTAATAGAAATCTGGTTGGGCAATATTCTGGCTGTCGCTGTAATCTCAAAAGGTTCATGAGCGAGGGATATTGCGGAGACCAAAAAGAGTATAAGAAAGGCAGATATTTTCTTTAGCATCAAGTAACCGTGTCAGTAATTATGTTCGATTATGAGTATCAGGAGGTTATTCATGTCAATTCGTAACAGTTTCTTTTGAGTTCCTGCTGAGTAACCGGTATCTCGCGTATTTTGTGGTAGAAACCTCATAAAAGAAATGTGATTGTTGATTATAAATCGCACTCCTATAGCATATGCACCATCCAGGCGGATAACCGCATCAGTCGGAAGACATTGAATACCAATAATTAATAAAGAGAACTTTTTATGTATAAAGAACCTATTGAGCCCGTTCGCTCAAAAAGCCAACGCATTAAGAGATACTTTCTGGCACTGACTTGCCTTACGCTGTCTGGCCTGTGCGCCCTACCCGGTTTTGCCGCGCGCCAAGCTGAATATTTAGATCGCGGTGTAGTGGCGCTGCCTTCCGGTAACGGTGTTTACATCAGCTGGAGGATGTTGGGTGATGACCCCAGCAATGTTAGTTTCAACGTTTATAGAAACGGCACCAAAATTACGTCAACGCCTGTCACCAACAGTACTAACTATCTCGACTCAAGTGGCACCACCAGTGCGGCTTACACCGTTCGTCCGATTATCAACGGTGTTGAATTGGCCGCAAACGCTGCCAAAGCGACCTGGAGTAACCCTTATCTCTTGATTAATTTGAATCGTCCAAACGGTGGCACTACCCCTGCGGGTGAGGCTTATACCTATTCACCCAATGATTTGAGCGTGGGTGATCTGGATGGCGATGGACAATACGAAATAGTGGTCAAGTGGGATCCATCAAACGCAAAAGACAACTCTCAATCCGGTTATACCGGTAACGTCTTCATCGATGCCTATGAGATGACAGGTCAACAAATGTGGCGCATTGATTTGGGTAAAAACGTTCGCGCTGGTGCCCACTACACCCAATTTATGGTCTATGACCTGGATGGTGACGGTAAAGCCGAAGTTGCTATGCGCACAGCACCAGGAACAAGAGACGCCGCTGGCAATGTGCAAGGTGGATCCAATGCCAACGCTGACTACCGCACCTCCGCCGGGTATGTTTTGTCAGGTGCGGAATACCTGACCATTTTCAATGGTCAAACCGGTGTGGCCATGGCCTCAACTGACTATTTGCCGGCGCGTGGCACAGTCAGTAGTTGGGGTGACAGCTACGGTAATCGTGTCGATCGATTTCTGGCCGGAGTTGCCTATCTGGATGGATCACGCCCAAGTCTGGTAATGGCGCGTGGTTATTACACTCGTGCAGTGTTGGTGGCGTGGGACTGGCGTAATGGCACACTGAGTCGTCGCTGGACCTTTGACAGTACCGCGAGTGGAAATGGCGCAGCAGCTGGACAAGGTGCTCACAGCCTGACAATTGGTGATGTGGATCAGGATGGAAAAGACGAGATCGTCTACGGTGCCGCCACTATTAATGACAATGGAACCCTGCTTTACTCCACCGGCTTGGGCCATGGTGATGCGCTGCATCTTGGTGATCTGTTACCAAGCCGCCCGGGTTTGGAGGTTTACATGCCTCACGAATGTCCAAGCTGTTACGGCAATCATGGTGTGGAAATGCATGATGCGAAAACCGGTCAAATTATTTGGAGTATTCCCGGCTTGACATCCGATATTGGAAGAGGGGTCACCATGGATATCGATCCACGTTACGCCGGTAGTGAGAGTTGGGCTTCGGCTGGCGGTATCTACTCTGCCAGCGGCACACTGATTACTTCTACCAAGCCTGCATCGATTAACTTTGGTGCATGGTGGGATGGCGACTTGTTACGTGAACAACTGAATAACACCATGATTGATAAATGGAATTACAGCGGCAGTACAAGTTCACGCTTGCTGACAGCCTATAACTATGGTGCAGCTTCCAATAACGGAACCAAGGCTACTCCGGGCTTATCGGCTGACCTATTGGGTGACTGGCGTGAAGAGGTGATCTGGCGTCACGAAAACAACACCCAATTATTGGTATTCACTACAACTGCGCCGACCACCTACAAATTGCGTACTTTGATGCATGACATCCAGTACCGCGAAGCGATTGCATGGCAAAACGTTGCTTACAACCAACCTCCACATCCCAGCTTTTTCCTGGGTGATGGTATGGCGACCCCGCCCGTGCCGAGTTTGAACTTTGTGGGTACCAATCCCAACGCAACGGCACCGATCAGTTCAAGTTCGTCATCCAGCTCCAGTTCAAGTTCGGCAGCTTCAACAGTGACCGTCAATCTCGGCGGCACCGCTGGCAATGGCCAGGTTGCACTCAACTGGTCAGTCAGCGGAACCATCACCGGGATTGAGATCTACCAGGACACTGACTCTGATCCTGCGGGCCGTGTGCGTATTGCCTCCCTCAGTGCCAGCGCCCGCAGCTATACCGCCA
>CBFGPN010000090.1:0-14924 GCA_965650675.1 uncultured Cellvibrio sp. | reverse complement strand
GTTTGTAAGCCGATTCCTTCAAGTTGGTTATCGTCTGTTTAATAGAAGGACTTTCTACAGCAGAAACTATGTTCAAGGTTGGCACTGATTCAAGATCGAAACCATCTGTCAAATTCGATATCTCCGGCGCTATTTGTTTTGTGGCAGGTTTTCTGGTCAAGCCTATTCTATTGGTTTTTACGGCTTGGTATAAGCGCTGGAAACTGTTGGTAGAACCATCAAGAGAAGGATCCCAAAGATTTTTTTGTTGCCATGGAATCGGGCACTGACTGTAACAGGCCAAAGCTATTGGCCCCGCTCCCAAATCCGGCCCGCGACCTGAAGACTCCAATAATTGCTCCAGGGGAACATTCCATCGACGATCCGCCATACCCTTGGCGTCAAAACCCAACAAAAAGAATACTGTGCCGATTATCTGTAAATCAGCACCGACCTTAAGATAAACGGCTTTTGCAGTCGAATTGGCGGCATCAGGGAAGGGAATGAATCCGTCGAGGATCGCTTCAAACTCCGAATAAAGCAACTCTCTGACAATCTCTCCCTCACTGAAGAAAAACACCGCATCGGTATGTTCAGAGGAAAAATTAGGCATTAATGACTTTCATCCATTGATGCAGATGAAAGAAGTATAGAAAAAGCTTGTCGATAAAACATGGAAAACGGTCAAGAGGGCGTAGTTTTAGACAAAATTGCGGGCTAATCGACAAAATTGGTCAAAATTGACGTCAAATAAATCACTCACTTTTGTTATTTGTCATGGATATGCGAATGAATATAACAAACTTAAATAATTTCTATTCAAATAATTTCAGCGCAATAAAAAAGCCGCTCATTGAGCGGCTTTTAAAATGTGGCGGATCGGACGGGGCTCGAACCCGCGACCACCCGCGTGACAGGCGGGTATTCTAACCAACTGAACTACCGATCCAATATATCGACCTGGTGGGCGGTACAAGACTCGAACTTGTGACCCATGCCTTGTAAGGGCATTGCTCTACCAACTGAGCTAACCGCCCTTGTCGAGAGTCGCGCATTCTACCGATTTTGCTTTGAGTGTCAACCTGAAATTAACGACAAATATCTGGCTGATGTTGAATTGATCGTTATAATGCGCAACCCATTTTTGCAGGACCTGAAAAATAGTGTCTACCCTCAATTATGATGACGCCCTGTATCAATCCCAGCTGGCTCTTAAAATTAAAAAACTGAAACAGGATTTTGCAAATTTTAACCTCGACTCGATTGAAATTTTTGCTTCACCAATTCAGCATTTTCGCATGCGTGCAGAATTCAGAATCTGGCATAAGGATAATCAACTGGATTACGTAATGTTTGGGCTGGATGATAAAAAACCCTATGCCGTTGATGATTTTCCTATAGGCTCAAAAACCATTAATCAATTGATGCCAAAATTGCTTGACGCCATTCGTCAATACAATCCGCTCAAACACAAACTCTATCAAATTGATTTTTTAACCACCCAATCCGGTGAAGCCCTGATTACACTCATCTACCACAAACTGCTTGATGAAACCTGGCTCACTCTTGCTACACAAATAAAAAACCAACTCGGAATCAATATTGTAGGACGCAGTAAAGGACAGAGAGTTTTGGTTGATAAAGATTATGTCATTGAAAAATTCACTGTAAATCAACAGGATTTTTGGTATCAACAGGTCGAAGCCAGCTTCACCCAACCCAATGCATTCATTTGTCAGGCGATGTTGAACTGGGCTTGTCATCACACCAAGGGATTGGGTGGCGATTTATTGGAACTTTATTGTGGCAACGGTAACTTTACCTTGCCACTTTCAAAAAACTTCAACCAGGTAATGGCTACTGAAATTTCCAAAGCATCTGTGGACTCTGCCCTGTTCAATATTGAAAAAAATAATATATCCAACATTCAAATTGCACGCATGTCGAGTGAAGAATTTGTACAGGCATTGGACGGAGAAAGGGAGTTTTTTCGATTGAGGAATACTAATTTACAAGATTATCAATTCTCAACTATTTTTGTTGATCCCCCACGATCAGGGCTGGATGACAAAACTGTCCGTATTGCACAGCGATTTGACAATATAGTTTACATTTCATGCAACCCTGAAACCCTGCACAAAAACCTTTTGACTATTACCCAAACACACCAGATCAAACACTTCGCCATATTCGATCAATTTCCTTATACGCATCATCTGGAATCGGGTGTTATTTTGCAAAGAAAATAATCCCCGGTTAAAAGCTTCGACCCATAATTCTTTTGGCTGCGTCAAGCACAAAATCCTGATACACGGCTTCGTATTGAATACGCTCAAGATCAAATTTATTTTGTTCAGCAGCAGTCAGATTTTGCCATGCCTGCAAATAGGGTATATGTTGGGTTTTTTCTTTTAATTGATAAAAAGCGGAAAACTCTATTTTTATTTGATCATCAGCGCCCAACGCATCCAATAAACCGGAGATACGAATACTGGCTTCGGTCAGGCTTAATTCATTGTTATCCAACCCCCTCGCCAACAATTGAATACTCTGGTTTAACCATAGACGATGTGTCTGCTGTGATTCCAGATTCGCTTTTTCCTGAGCGCGTAATTTTTCTTTTTGTAATTGATTAAGTCGATAAACTTTATAAACCAGATGTATCGCTATCACGGATAGCACTAGAATAATGCTGCAACCAATAATGATTAGAAAATGAATAAGTGTCATATATTCTCAAAAAAAATCAGGGGTTATCAGAATCCAGATCGGAAAATAAATCATCAGCTTCCATGTCCATATCGTCCAGAATATCCGGCCTGATTACACGTTTGGTTTTGGCCCCCAGACGACGGATAGCATCAACACGTTTAATCAGATTGCCTCGTCCTGTTTGCAAACGTTCGCGCACTTTTATATAGGATTCTTGCGCTTTATCCAATGAATAACCTATTGCATCCATGGATTCCAACAGCAATACAAATTGATCATGCAAAGCACCTGCCTCTTTTGCGATACGTTCGGCATGTTTATTTTGTTTTTCATAGCGCCAAATATTATCTACCGTACGCAAGGTTGCCAATAAGGTTGTCGGGCTTACCAGAATAATACGTCGATCATATGCTTCCTTGTACAAACCGGGATCTTGTTGCAAGGCCAACATAAATGCGGCTTCTATAGGAATGAAAATAAATACAAAATCCAGCGCTTTTATGCCTTCAATTTTTTCGTAATCTTTGATGCTCAGGTTTTTAATATGTGCACGTATCGCATTGATGTGATTCTGCAAGTGTTGCTTTTTTTCTGCATCATCGTCCGTAACAAAATATTTTTCATAATCCACCAATGAACATTTAGCATCTATGACTATGTCTTTATTATCCGGCAAGTGAATAATCACATCCGGTATCAATCTTGTACCATCCACTGCTGTGAAATTTATTTGCGTATCATATTCCCTGCCTTTTTGCAGACCGCAATCTTCCAGCAAACGTTCCAGAATCATCTCGCCCCAATTCCCCTGGAATTTGTGATTGCTTTTTAGTGCCTGCGCCAGATTCACAGCATCTTCGCCAATTTTTTGCGCCTGCTTTTGCAATTCAATTATCTGCCCAGCCAAACGATTACGTTCGGAGTTTTCTTTGTCATAGGCATCTTCTATTTTTTTACGAAAATCCTGTAATTGGTTTTTGAGTGGGTCCAGAGTTGAATCAAGAAGATGCTGACTATGCTGGGTAAATTGTTGTTGTTTATTTTCAAAAATCCGGTTGGCCAGATTTTCAAATTCTTTGGTCAGATCATTGCGGGCAGATTGCAACAGGTTAATTTGTTCCGTGAATTGTTTGCGTTCTTGCAGATTTTTTTCTTGTGCTGCTGCCAGTTGTTCCCGCAGTCGAATCATCTGTTCATTTTGCAGACGAACTGAATCCTGATATTGCTGTTGACGATGTTTTTCTGCTTGCAGCTGTTGTTTATTCAACCAGGCGTATACCAAAATCGCGCCCAGCAGAAAAGATAAAACAGCCAATAGCAGGCCAAGCGTTAACGACATGAAAACCTCACAGATTATGATTCTTTGTTTGTATCTGCCCGACAGATTTGAGTAGAATCGCCGCATTCTAACAGTTTGCACTCAAAGCTTTTAGCGGAATCTCATGACATCAATCTCTTCCAATATTCCGACAGCCCCCAGCGTTCTGGTGTTTGATTCGGGTGTCGGGGGATTAAGTATTGCCGCTGAAATTCAAAAAAAGTTACCTTTTCTACCTCTTGTTTATGCATCCGACAATGCTTTTTTCCCCTATGGAACCAAAGGGGAAACAGAATTAATTGCGCGCGTTGATGCAGTTCTGCGCAGAATACTTTCCTTACATCGAATTGACTTGATTGTTATCGCCTGTAATACCGCCAGCACACTGACATTGCCCCATTGCCGCCAACACTTTTCACAGCCCATAGTCGGTGTAGTCCCCGCTATCAAACCGGCAGCCAATCTGACACAAACCGGTGTCATAGGTTTACTGGCAACGCCCGCAACGGTTGCCCGCCCCTACACACACAAACTGATTGAAGAATATGCACCCGGATGTCAGGTCATTTCTGTAGGCTCCAGCGAGCTGGTGACCCTGGCCGAAAAAAAATTGCGCGGTGCGCAATTGGATACGCAGGAGATCGACAGGATTATCAAGGTATTTTTTACTCATCCAGATGCTGAAAAAATGGATAATCTGGTACTGGCCTGCACGCATTTTCCATTGATACGCGACGAAATTATCACATCCATACATCGCGTTTCACCGTTAAAAGATGCACAATCGCTTTCATTAATCGATTCCGGTGAGGCTATTGCACGTCGTGTTGAGTCTTTATTAGAAAATACAACTCGCGAGTTGAATCATTCCGCGTATGTAAATCACCTCGCAATTTTTACCCGGGACTCGGAAGATGTTGAAGACCTCAAACCGGCACTGGTTAAATTTGCTTTTACTTCTGTAGAATTTATTGATGTCGCATGAAATGAAGTGCGTAAAATGAAGTTGCGTGAAATGGTTTACGATTGTTGAAAAAATTAACCCATTAATTATGAGTGTACTATGACTAAAACGACTCTCAAACACACCAGCCTGGTCTTTTCCGTCAAATCGATTGACCCCGTAAAAGCCAGCAGTGAATGCTTGATATTGCCTTGTTTTGAAAAAGGTGAAATATCCGCTGCAACCGAAGCAGTCGATCAAGCATGCAAAGGTGGCCTGAAACTATTACTCAATAGAGAAAAATTTCAAGCAAAACCGGGACAAAGTTTGTTATTACTTTCAATACCGGAAATTGCCGCCGAACGTGTTTTATTAGTGGGATTTGGCGCAAAAGATGTTTCTGCAGAAAATTTTCGTAAAACACTGTCCAAGCTCAATGAACAAATCAAATCCTTGCCCTGCAAGGAAATCAGTTTCTGTTTTGATGGTTTGCAAGTAAAAGACAAAGATAGCGAATGGGTTGCTCGCCAGATCGCCGAGCATCTGGGTTTATTGACTTACACCAGCGATAAACTCAAAAGTAAAAAATCAGACACGCCACTCACTCTGAAAAAAGTACAGCTCAGCGTGAATAAAAACGACGTCAAGTCCGCAGAAAAAGGGGTAGTATTGGGGCAAGCGGTAGTTAAGGGAATTAATCTTGCGCGCAATCTTGGCGACCTGCCCGGAAATATTTGCACACCCACATATTTAGCTGAAACTGCAAAACAATTATCCGCAAAAAATGCACTCAAACTGACCGTACTCGAAGAAAAAGAAATGAAAGCATTGGGCATGGGCTCCTTGCTGTCGGTGTCTGCTGGCAGCGATCAACCGGCAAAATTAATTGTGATGGAATATCAGGGTGGCGATAAAAAATCGGCACCTGTCGCATTGGTAGGTAAAGGTATTACTTTTGATACAGGCGGTATCAGTTTGAAACCAGGCGCAGGTATGGATGAAATGAAATTTGATATGTGTGGTGCCGCAAGTGTACTCGGCGTTATGCAAACACTGATTGAATTAAAATTACCGATCAATGTTGTGGGGGTGATTGCCGCCAGTGAAAATATGCCAAATGGCAAAGCCACCAAACCCGGTGACATTGTCACATCCATGTCGGGCCAAACAATTGAAATTCTCAACACTGATGCTGAAGGCCGTTTGGTTTTGTGTGACGCATTAACTTACACGGAAAAATTCAAACCCAAAACCGTCATTGATATTGCAACATTAACTGGCGCCTGTGTGATTGCATTGGGTAATCACGCCAGCGGATTATTCAGTAATGATGATGGACTCTCTGCTGATATTGTCAAAGCCGGAAATGACTCCGCAGATCGCGTCTGGCCAATGCCACTGTGGGATGATTATCAAAAACAACTCGACAGTAATTTTGCCGATATCGCCAATATTGGCGGTAAAGAAGGTGGCAGTATTACCGCAGCTTGTTTTCTTTCGCGCTTCACCAAAAATATGAAATGGGCGCACCTGGACATTGCAGGCACAGCCTGGAAGTCGGGCGCAGCAAAAGGAGCTACAGGCCGCCCGGTAGGATTACTGGTGCAATATCTACTGAACCAGATTGCATAACCATGACGCGTATCGATTTCTATTTACTTGCCAGTCAGGATCCCAACATACGTTGGGATTTTTGTTGTCGCTTGATTGAAAAAATATATCGATTGGGTCACAGAGTTTTGGTAGCAGTGGATTCACAATCAGATGCTGAATTATTTGATCAGTTGTTGTGGTCATTCAAACCCGAAAGCTTCATACCACACAGGATGCTCAACGACACAAGATACCCGGCAACCCCCATCGAAATTACATTTGGGGATGCTGGCGATCATCAGGATGTACTGCTAAATTTGGGAAAACAAATACCCGCTTATTTCAGTCGATTTGATCGTATGAGTGAGTTTGTCACCGAAGATGAAGCAACCAAATTATGGACAAGGGAACATTATCGCTTTTACAAAGAACGGGGTTACCCAATCGAAACACGTCCAATAGAGGCACGCAACCTAAGGTAGATTCATTTTATGCCACAGAATCCCAATAAAACCAAAGGCGAAATACTATCCGAACTGGAATCTATAAAAGGCTTGCTGATTGAAGAAGACGACATTCCCATTTTGCAGGAAATCGCGCATCAGGATCTCGATACTATGGAATTATCTTTTTACACAAAACCTGGCGGCACCCAAACTTCGATATTTGATGAGTTGGTAGAAGAAATTACGCCCTTGCCATTACACCATAACACTTATCATTCACCACAAAATTTACATCGCCCCACTCCCAAAGCCATGGGAGAAAATCCATTTCTTCCACAACACATCCGGGACAGATTACAAGGCAACAATCCGCCGCCGATTTTCGATTTTGATATGTCACAAAAAATCAGTAATGCCTACAAAATCGGTAAAAACCATCCGGAAAATCGCCACGATTTGGTCAACGATTTAATCAAACGTTATTTGCCACAAATTGAACAGGAATTGCGATTAAAATTATTGGCAATGACGGAAGAAGAGTTGAAGAAGTTGTAGGTGTTCCCCACTTTGAAAAAGGGGGGCTGGGGGGATTTAAAATTTTCATAAAAACTGACCATCTTAAATCCCTCCCCCGCCTCCCTTTTTCAAAGTGAGGAGCCAGTTCTTGCCAGTATCGATATTGTTGATAAATTCTAGCTTTTCACCCTCGAAAACGCCCAAACCGCAATCAACACAAACAATAAATTAACCAAAAACACACTTTGATATCCAAAATATTCTGCAACAACACCGACCACCAAACTGCTGAATAAATTACCAACATGTGTGGTATTGGTATAAAGCGAAGATGCTGTACCTGATCGGCCTGGTATTAATTGCTGGATAACAGAAACACCCAAACCCGCTAACACGCCGATAAAAATTGCATTGAAAATTTGCAATGCGAACAGATGCCACAAGCTGGTTGCGAAATACACGCCTGCGTACAAACACAAGGCAGAAAATGCTGCCAGATAAATTAGTCTAATTATCGAAATACGTGCAGCGAAATGCCCTGCCAATAACATAAAAGGAATTTCCAAGCCTGCTGCCAGCCCCATCACGGGGCCAATCCATTGAGGATCAATCAACAAATTATTTTTTAAATGTAAGGGCAAACTGATCAAATATGCGTTATTCACGCCAAACAACAACGAAAAACCAACGACCGCAAACAAGAGTGCAATTTTTGTTTCTTTTGCTAATCCGGTTGAATTGTTTGCTGATGTTTGTGCAGGGGACTTTTGTGTTATCGATAAAGAGGGCAAAAAGTGGTAACTGGCAAAAGCAATTAATAAATAGGATGCGGCAACAATTGTGTAGGTATTGGTGAAGCCGATTCGGGTTGCCAGAAAAAATCCAAGAGGCGGCCCGGCAACCCATGCGAATGCTATTTGTGCACGCACTATGGCATTAAATAAAGGAACCTTGTCTGCAGGCACATCGCGATTGGCGTAATCCAGACTGTAGGCCAACATTTGCGAAAAACTCACCATCGCCAAACTAAACAGAAAAACTGCAACAAATGCCACCAGCCAGTAGTGACGGGAAAAAGCGAAAACCAAACAGGAAAGCGCACCCAACACACACAAAAACGCAATCAAAGGGCGACGATCTGTTAACCGGTCTGACCGGCCACCGATGAAATGGTTGTAGACAATACTGGCCACTGCCATGCCCGCAAAGGGTAATCCGATCAACAAAGGACGAGCGCCCATTTCGTCATGTAAATAAAGACTAAAGGTTGGCAATATCAATGCGGACACTAATCCAACCAGAAAAAACAGAGCATAAATCCCCAACGCTATAGGCTTGAACAAGGGATTGGTTTTGATGATTGACATAACGGCATACCCGGGACAAAACGCGCGCATTCTACCTGAATAAATGACTATAATGCTGGCTCCATCCGCGACGGGATATTTCCATGTTTTGTATCAGTTTTCATATTGTTCCCGAACACAGCCGAAGCTTTGATCAATACCTGTTTTTACAAAAAGTAAAATCTATCCGCTCTCCGGAAGTTGATGCTTATGAGGAGAAAAAACAATTTCATTTAAGTTTTCATTTTTTTACTGAATTCCCATCTGATCTTTGGGCAAAATTGCAAGCAGTGTTATTTGACCAATCTGAATATTCAGCAATGCTTTCTTCTATCAGCATAGTCACCTGTGAAGGTGAAAACGAAGACGATTATTGGCTGTTACACCACTTTGATAAAAGCCAAAAGCTTGATCAACTGAAATAAATTCAGGTATAGATGAATGATTAATTGGTTCCCCGGACACATGCACAAAGCGCGCAAGGAAATTGCCGAAGTCATGCCACAAATCGATGTGATTATTGAAGTCATTGATGCACGCATTCCATTTTCCAGTGAGAATCCGCTGGTACCCGGTTTGCGCGACAAGACTCCATTAATTAAATTACTGAACAAAGCCGACCTTGCCGATCCGGATATCACACAAATCTGGATCGATAAAATGGAACAGGATTCCAGTGTTAAAGCGATTGCCGTCAGCCAGGAAAAACCGGAGCAGATTCGCGCTTTATTGGCACTCTGTGAATCTCTGGTGCCTGAAAAATTACGCAGTATTCACCCTGCCCGCACCATGATCATGGGAATTCCGAATGTTGGAAAATCTACCATTATCAATACACTTGCAGGCCGTACCATTGCCAAAACCGGAAATGAAGCCGGCATTACCAAATCCCAACAAAAAATTAAATTGGATAATAATGTGTTATTAACCGATACCCCGGGATTTTTGTGGCCCAAATTAACACCTCCATCCTGTGGTTATCGTCTGGCCATTACCGGAGCAATCAAGGAAACGGTTTTTGAATATATTGATATTGCTTTTTTTGCAGCCGATTATTTGATGAAAACCTATCCGGAAAGAATCAGGGTTCGCTATCAACTGGATGTGTTACCGGACAATGATCAGGAAATTATTGAAGCTATAGGGCGGCAGCGTGGTTGCACGGCCAAAGGTGGTCGTGTTGATTTACAAAAAGCATCCACACTTTTTATTAATGAGCTACGTGCAGGTTTGTTGGGAAGAATAAGCTGGGAAACGCCGGATATGGTGGCGGCAGAAATCAGTTTTGCAAAAGAAGACGAACTTAAGAAAGCCAAGGAAAAAGAAGAGCGTGATCGCGAAAGAAAATTAAAAACCAAAAAAAATCGCCGCTAATTATTGCGATTCACGAGCGATTCCGAGCAGATCCCTACTGCCTAATTGAAGGTCGATGTTCTCCGGCAATTTTTTGATCTGCCATTCCACTTCCCACTCAAAGGATTCACCTGGATGTAAATTATGTAAGGCACTTTGATGTTTGATTTCAGCAAACGTACGATCACTATGCCCGAAAATTTCTATTTCCCTTTCAGTTTCAGGTGCCTGATTCGCCTTGCTATCCTCAAAATGTTTGACCAACAAATAAGATTCTTTTTCGTAAGCTAACCAACCTTCTTTTCCATCCATCATCACTTTATGATGATCCCGACGGATTTTTTCCGGTGCAAACCTGTGCCATACAACTCCGTCGAGAATTTGTATGTCCAATGGATAAAATATACCGCTGTTAGGTTCAGTGTCTCCTTTCGGGAAAAAAACTACACCTACCGGATCGACACGTGTATTTTCTATGGCCGCCACCGCCTTGGTTTTATCAGAATGATTGATAATTTTATAACGCATCTTAAAAGTTTCAGGCTTATCACCCAAAGAATAATATTTAACAAATTGATAACCTGTTTTAGGCTCTATTTCGCTGGTTAACACTATCGCCGTTTTATTTGAATTACAGCCAACAGCGTAAGGATTAGTGTTGTGCTGGGATAATGGGGGCCAGTTCCATTCTGATTGGGGACTACTCCACAACACAGAACCGAATGCATTTACTTTTTCGGAATTTTTAGGTTGAAGCGCTAATAATTCCACATCACCAGCCCGCAAACTGATTACCCGGCCGCCTTCGCGGGGAGAAACAGTCAAAGTAGCGAAACCGTTATGCAAGGTAAAGTTATGTTCTTGCCGCGAAACGAATTTTGGAATCTGCAGTTCTTCATTGTCGGTTTTATCACAAGCCGACAATACCAGCAGCAGACACAAAAGATAAAGACAACTTAATCTGGACATCCAATAACCTGAAATACTCGTTAATAGATCAAGTTTACCTGTTGGCTTGAAAATGGCGAAGTCGAGGTCTAGTAAAGCAAAGTAAATAATTTTCGTTGGAATTCTATTGCCAGTGGATCACCTTTTCCCAAGGCAGCCACTATGTCATTAAAACTTTTGCGCGCAGCCCCTTCTGCAAATGCACGATCCCGTCGCAAAATTTCCAATAAATGACTTAATGCTTCACGATGCTGCGACTCATTATTCAACTGCAGCGCCAGTGAATAGCGGATGTTAAGGTCATCAGGATTTTCTGCATAAGCGGTTTCCAGTGCCGCTAGTTCCGGTGTTTTGGCGGCAGCTTTTTTGAGCAGGATTTGCGCTTGTAATTGTTCGTAAAGAGCATCCTGATCTGCCATTTTTATCGTCGCCAAAATTGCTTCCGCATTGTCCAGACGATTCATTTCGATATGACATTGCGCAATCAAACAGGCTATGGACGCCAAGCCTTTTGATTCATCGTAAGCTTGACGCAACAAGGGTAAAGCATCCTGATATTTCTGCTCGGCAATTAATTGTGTTGCTTCTTCAAGTGGCTTTTCCCAGGATTTTGGCAGGTGTTTTTCAAGGACTTGCCGCACCTGGATTTCAGGTAATGCTCCCATAAAACCATCAACAGGTTGCCCATCTTTAATCACCATCACTGTGGGCAAACTTTGAATGCCAAATTGTGCTGAAATCATATGCTGTTCTTCAGTGTCCACTTTCGCCAGCAAAAATGCTCCTGCATATTCATTAGCCAGTTTTTCCAGCACGGGCATTAATGACTTACAAGGTGCACACCAATCCGCCCAAAAATCCACAACCACTGGACGTTTGAATGACTCTTCAATCAACAATGCTTTGGCATTTTCAAGCGTGATATCGACAATATGCATTTCAAACTCCGGATTCTTTTAATGTTCGCTATTGTCCTGATGGCGCTATTACTTGGCAACCGGTATTGAAAAAGAAATCCTCTCGAATTCAATCCATAGAGCGATTAACATACGGTCTGATCCATTCCGACAAGTTGATCAACCATTAGCCACCACCAACAAAATTATTCACTATGATGAACCATATCAAACGCTTATTTTCAATACTCAGCCTTAACACACTGATTGCATTAGTGTTTGCTACCGGCTCAATGTTCATCAGCATTCATTACGGCTGGAAACTGGATTTTCCACTCACCATCATAGGGATCGCGGTAGTATTCCCCATAGTGTTTTCAATTGGCGGAGCATACAACCGACGCGAAGCGGCACTGGTGCAATATGGGATCATGAAAAGTATGGGCAGATGTATTTTTTTGGCGTCACAGGATTGGCTGCGGGATACAGGTGATACCCGTGCAAAAAATCTTGATGCAATAAAAAC
Organism: uncultured Cellvibrio sp.; assembly: GCA_965650675.1. Classification (GTDB taxonomy): domain Bacteria; phylum Pseudomonadota; class Gammaproteobacteria; order Pseudomonadales; family Cellvibrionaceae; genus Cellvibrio. The sequence continues at coordinate 2,348 of CBFGPN010000090.1, read as the reverse complement.
ACAAATTTTTAATATTTTCACTCATTGCGTTGCACTTTTTCAAAGTCGAAATACCGCACTTTTTGCACATGAAGAAATGCTGATTTACAGTGAGTTCACCAACCTGTCAACCTCGATAGAAAGTTTGAGAGACAGAGGACTTTCCGGAAGCGAAGTATCTCGCGTTCACTCCTATCTCAATAAATTTTTAACAGCTTTCGAAACCATCAAACACATACATCAATATCGAACACCAAGAACCTTGCGGTTTTACAGTAAATTTTTTATTTACATCATCCTGATTGCACTGGGGCCTTATTTTGCCATGCTCGCTGAAAATCAGGAGATGTTAATTGGTTTATTAACGCCCATTTTATTTGCAATGGTGTTTACCGGATTGGATAACATTCAGGAACATCTTGAAAATCCTTTCGATCAAATCGGTGAGGACGATATCAAAATGAATCCCGAAAAATTTATCACAACCCTGGAAAAATCATCCATAGATGCTTTTTTGGCAAAATAAGTGCAGCTATTTTTTAAATTAATCATGGAACTTTTTATGGTTCGACTGACTTTGTTTATCCTGATATTTCTGACAGCCTGCTCCAAGCCTGTTCCCCCACTCACCCCTGTGCCTGCACCAAAACCGGCGGCAGATGATTGGGGAAAAACAGAATCCATAGTCACTTTTGCTGCAGTCGGCGATTTGTTGATGCACCAGGCCGTTAAAGATTCTGCAGCCCACGCTGCCACTCAGGGTGTAGGTAATCAGGGCTACGATTTTCTCTGGAGTGAATTACAGGATGAACTCAGCGAAGTTGATTTGGCTTTTGCCAATCTTGAAACACCGGTTGCACCTACAACATCAATTGGAACCGGTGCATTTTTATTTAATGCTGATCCTGTTGTTTTAAAATCATTGCAAACCCTGGGTATTGATCTGGTATCGTTTGCCAACAATCATGCTTACGATCAGGGACGCAAAGGTTTTATCGAAACCATTGATGAATTGCGCAAAACCCAATTGGACTTTATCGGTGCAGGTGATACTTGCGCTGACGCAAAATCGGCACTGATCAAAGAAATCAAAGACATCAAAATAGGATTTATTGGCTCTTCTGCCATATTCAATAATCAACTCAACACTAAAGATGATGAAGCCTGCGTAAATGTATTTGAACGTGAATCAGCAATTGAATCTGTTAAAAAAGCACGCGATGCCGGTGCAGAATTTATTGTATTTTCCGTACACTGGGGTATCGAATATAAAACTGCGCCAGCACAATCACAAATCGATGATGCCCACGCGTTAATGGATGCCGGTGTTGATGTGTTATTAGGCCATCACCCACACGTATTACAACCAATCGAAGTTTACGAAACCGCCGACAACAGAATTGCCGCCGCCATTTACAGCATGGGCAATTTTGTCAGCAACCAAAGCCGTTTTTATCGCCACGGAATTTCACCCGATCATGTTGGCGAGCCACGCGATGGCGTCATTTTTCGTTTTTCAGCAATTAGAAAAAATTATGGTGTTGGTAAATCCCGTGTTGAACTGGCACAGGTTTCCGCACAACCTTTATGGACAGAAAATAATTGGCTCGCCCGTCAACGCGGAACAGAAAAAGAAACCTTAATCCGCGTAGTCACCAACGACCAACGCATTCAGGAGTTACAAACTGAATTGGAAAAAACCACAGAAGAAGCAAAAACGATTGAACTAAAAAAATCCCTGGAGCTGTATCAACAACGGCATCAGGCGGCCTCGTTGGTTCTTGGTGAAGAATGGATATTCAAAACCAAATAAACATTAATCGATTATGAAATTCCAAGCTCTAATATTCATTTTCATTTTGCATCTGGCACCCTGGTCAGAAGCCAATACCCCCGATGGCCTGAACGATTTCTTGCAAGGTTTTGTCAGCGAGTTTTCAAAAAGTGATGTAGATTTTTTCTACGCATCCCAACCCAATCAGGGAACTGTTTATATTTATTGGATGACAGGCAATTCGATTTTGATTGTGAATGTCCCGACCGAGCGATTGGAAGATTACTCTTGGTATGAGAACAAAGCCCGAATCGACTTAAATTCAGATGTAGTACCCACCGTCGATGATATTGGCGGCAGTACCTATCTCACTGACTCAGACTGGGTTGAAGAACGGATTAAAGAATGTTTGAACGGGGAAAAATTTATTGTGCGGAAAGCGGAAGTTGAGCAGTCGAGCGCTGCTTCTTTACATTGAGCTGTTAAATCTTGATGTAGCCCGTATGCAGCGAAGCGGAATGCGGGAATTTTGAAGTTGCGTTTAATTTTTACTCTTGTATCTTAAGTGTCAGCCAATTATGTTTGTACAGGCATA
>CBFGPN010000089.1:0-14945 GCA_965650675.1 uncultured Cellvibrio sp. | reverse complement strand
CACACTACGAAGCTCGCGATTTCAGCAAAGCCATGCGCGACATTATGGCAATTGCCGATGCTGCCAATGAATATATTGCAGCCGAAGAACCCTGGAAGTTAGCCAAACAACCCGGCGCAGAAGCAAAAACCCAAGCAGTTTGTACCATGGGGATAAATTTATTCCGTGTATTGCTGACTTATTTAAAACCGGTTTTACCGGCAATGACGGCAGAAGCAGAAAAATTTCTGGGTGAAACATTAACCTGGACTGCACCAGTTACATTCCGCAGCGGCAATAAAATAAATGAATTCAAACCGCTGATGACACGTGTTGAAAAAGAAAAGGTAGATGCCATGGTAGAAGCAAGCAAAGAAGTCATCGCCAATCTAAAACCAAAAGCAACTGGCCCGTTAGTGGATGATCCTATCGCTGCAGAAATTGAATTCGCCGATTTCGCCAAAGTCGATTTACGTGTTGCGTTAATAGCCAACGCAGAACATGTTGAAGGCTCTGACAAATTATTGCGTCTGACGCTGGATTTAGGCGGCGAAACCCGAAACGTTTTTTCCGGAATCAAAAGTGCTTATGATCCAAAAGAGTTAATTGGAAAATTAACTGTTGTCGTCGCCAATTTAAAACCCAGAAAGATGAAATTCGGCATGAGCGAAGGCATGGTATTAGCCGCAGGCCCCGGTGAAAAAGAAATTTATTTATTAGAACCTCATACAGGCGCAAAACCTGGACAAAGGGTGATGTAGTTGGGGAACTACTGTGAACAATAGTAACTTTTTTCGAGAAATCGATGAAATAGTTAAAATTGCAAAGCAAATAAATACTAGCAAATATGATGACACTCTGGTTAGTGAATACCTAAATAAACTTGATTCACTTTTAAGAAAAGGATGGGAATACGCATTCTATAGAGAAGACGAAATCAGTGAATCTATGTTACCAGTTCGATATCTGAAACAAAGAAATCAAATAATAGAAAATTTACAAATAAAACTGGGACAGTGTGCAGTCAAATATCGTTCTGCCATGCCAAATTCACCATCAGATAACAGAGCTCTCACCGAATATTATGAAACATTCGATGAGTTGATTCGTATAAATGGTGGAATTATAGCGTTAGATCCTGATTCAGAACTACCGGACAGGTTAATGCCCAAAGAATATGTAGATTTTTGGCTCAAAGGATAGCAACCATATTTATTAAATCGACAAGCTGAATGATCAACTTGCCTGATCAATAATCATTAATAAAGTTTCGGCAATTCATCCTCAAACAAAACTGCATCACTTTCTTTAAACTTAATAAAATCTGCTGTTTCAGGATGGCCTTTATAAGGTACGTAAAAATGTTTCTGGTTGTAGCCGCCTTTGGTGGCATTGCGCCACACCATTGCATAGGCGATTCGTCGGGTTTTGCTATTTGCCAATATACCTTTCAATAAATGTTGGGTATAAAAATTTTTCATAGAAACAGATTCATTGCCACCTTCTGTCAAGGCTGCCAATTTATTTTTGGCATCTGCAATGTTAATCAGCTGTTCCAAACTGTTACTGAAAATAACCAACTGTTCTGCAACAGGAGTTTTATTGGCTTCATGACCCAAATCCCAATAATCATCCAACCCTAAAATATCGACATAATTGTCGCCGGGATAACCCCACAAATAATCGCGAACAAAATTGGTAGTATCAATACGGGAACGATCAGGTGAATAGGCAATAATTAAATTCTGCTGATTTTTTTCGCGCAAATAATCAACAGTAAACCGAAAAAGTTTGATGTAATTTTCTTCTGTCGTATTACCCTTTCCCCACCAGAACCATTCACCGTTATGCTCATGCCATGGGCGAAAAATAACTGGTATCCAAACACTTTTCCCATCGGCTTGTTTTATTTTTAATTGTTCGTTGAATGCGATAAATTTATCCAGCGATTCAATAAATTTTTTATGTAATTTCCCACCGGGAACAATGTCATGTACAGCCTGGGTTTTATTATCGTTGTGCAAACCGCCTGTCACCGGATTGGTGATATGCCAACTAATGGTGATGACACCTCCTCGTGAAAAACCGGCTTTGATCGAATCACGAATCCAATCAAAACTGACACCATCCACATTCGCCGCTTCACCCAATTCAATTCGTCCCAAATCCCATCCATACAAAGCCGGAAAAGATCCTGAACTGGATTTAACATCTGACATATCGGGCAACTTTTCCCAATCATAGCCATAGGCCAGAGAATCCTGATGACCAAACAGGAAAGCCTTGCCTTGTAATGCCCCCAGGTTTTTATAAAGTGCTTTTGTTTCAGGTGTTACTCTGGAGCCGGATAGTTCCCGATCAATAGGAACAGCCGTGCAGCTCACTGAACAAATCAGTCCAACCAATAAAAGAATCTGTCGCATCTTATTAACACCCGATTTTTTGGTTTATTCATTTTGTAAGGCTGCGACTTTGCCACATGAAAACGATTACATCAACTGTCATAATAAAACTCGGGCCAACTCTTTTATCTTTAATGAGATCAGACAAAATCTTGATGCAATCGATTACAAGTTTACAATTATTGACCCGCAAACTGCTCGGATACGCACTACACTTAAGCCGATTCCGACCAACAATAACCAGAGGTATCAATGCACCCACAATACACAGACAAGTTTGATCGACGGGAAATGATCAGGTATCTGGCACTGGCATCAGGCTTGGTACTTATGCCTGCCAGTCTCGAATCACTCGCCGCTTTTTCCAAACCAACCGACCTGACACGATTAGGAAAAAAAGGCCTGCTCAACGCTGAACAATTGGCATTATTGGCCGATGTCAGTGATGTCATCATTCCTGCAACTGATACACCAGGTGCATTGGCAGCAAGAGCGCACGAATTTATCAATCAATTCGCCATTTCCTGTCTGGATGTTAACGAACAAAACCAGATTCTGGGAGCTCTTGATAAAATCGCAGTAGAAGCAAACAAAAAATTGAGTACTGGTTTCAAAACATTATCAACTACCCAGAAAATTCAATTACTGACAGAGTGTGAGCAAGGCAAATCGCCCTTCACAGCAAATGACAGAGAGAATTTTAAACAATTAAAAGGCTGGATAGTCTTTGCGTACTACACATCCGAACCAGGCGCCACACAAGAACTGTCGTACCTTGCCATTCCAGGTGGTTACAAAGGCAATGTGAAATTCAGCAGCGTCGGTAAAGCCTGGGCTTTAAGTCAGTAACTTTTTAAGAACATAATTTTTTAAGAACATCATATGTCAAATATCCTTATTGCAAAATCACCCACTATTTTTGATGCGATCGTGGTAGGTTCCGGAATATCCGGTGGCTGGGCAGCGAAAGAATTATGCGAAAAAGGTTTGAAAACCTTGATCGTTGAGCGCGGGCGTATGGTAGAACATCGCAAGGATTATATTGGCGAAGGGGTTAGATCATGGGAAATGCCATTTCGCGGAAAAATTGAAAAAAAATTAACGGATGAAGAATTTTTTGTACAAAAAAAATGTTATGCGTTTACTGATTCCACCAAACATTTTTTTATGAATGACAAGGACTACCCTTACAGCACACCAAAAGATAAACCTTTTGACTGGATTCGCGGCAATCAATTCGGCGGCCGATCCCTGCTGTGGCACAGACAATCCTACCGCTGGAGCGAACATGATTTTGCAGCCAATCTACAAGATGGTCGTGGAGTCGATTGGCCGATCCGTTATAAAGATTTGGAAAAATGGTACGACCATGTTGAAGTTCACGCAGGAATTAGCGGATCAAAAGAAAACCTGGAAATTTTACCTGACAGTCAATTTTTGCCGCCTTTTGAAATGAATGCGGTAGAAAAAGAAATGAAAGCGCGTATCGAAAAAAAATGGACAACTCGCAAATTAATTATAGGACGATGCGCGCATTTATCCGTACCGGCAGCTCATCATATTGAGCAAGGTCGCATCCAATGCCAGGCTCGAAATGAATGTCAAAAAGGCTGTTCATTCGGTGCTTTTTTTTCCACACAAAGTTCAACGCTTCCTGCCGCACAAAAAACCAATAATCTGAGCATAGTCACTAACAGTATCGTACACAGCGTGATTTATGATCCCAAAACCAATCGCGCCACTGGCGTTCGTGTTATCGATGCCGAAACCTTAGAAACTCGAGAGTATTTTGCGAAAATCATTTTTTTGTGTGCATCTACATTAGGCACCACACAAATCATGCTGAATTCAAAAAGCGACGCTTTTCCGACGGGCATTGCCAACTCTTCCGGTGCTTTGGGTCATTATTTAATGGATCACTTATACGGTTCAGGTGCAATTGGAAAAGTAGAGGGATTTGAAGACGAATACTATTCAGGCCGTCGCCCTACCGGATTGATCATGCCAAAATTCAGGAATTACACGGAAAAAACAGATAAGTTTTTGCGAGGATATTTTCTGAACGGTGGTGCAGTACGTGAAGGATGGGAGGCAGTAGGTCATCGCGATGGTATAGGTGCAGATTTTAAAGCAGCAATTCGCAGTGCTGGCGGCTGGATGTTTGGTTTGAATGGTTCAGGGGAAATGTTACCGCGATATGAAAACCAGGTTTCCTTGCACCCAACACTCAAAGACAAATGGGGCATGCCACAACTGCATATTGATTGCAGCTATTCTGAAAACGATATGAAAATGTTGCACGATATTGCCGACACAGCAGCAGAAATTCTGGAAGCTATTGGCGTAAAAGATGTCACCAAACACGTTCGTGCTCTCAGTGGCTGGAATCCGGGATTATCGATTCATGAAATGGGTACAGCACGTATGGGCAAAGATGCGAAAACATCTGTATTAAATGCATGGAATCAAGCGCATGATGTTCCCAACTTATTTGTCACCGATGGTGCTTGTATGAGTTCTTCTGCTGCACAAAATCCATCATTGACTTATATGGCTATTACAGCGCGTGCCGCCAATTACGCAGCCGAACAATTAAAATCAGGCAAGATTTAATCTTGTCAGTGTCTACCATACTGAATATATAATTTTTTAAAACAAGGGGATAAAAAATGAAATTATTAATGATAAAGGTTTTTGCCATGGCCATGATAACCAGTATAGGTTCATCGGTTTTTGCAGCAGAAAAAATCACATCACCACAATTAAGTGTGCAGTTATGGTCAGTCAAAGATGATGTGGCAGCCGATTTCGAAGGTACGTTGAAAAAATTAAAAGCAATGGGATTTCAAGGTGTTGAATTCGCCGGTAATTTTGGTCCCTATGCCAACGATGCGAAAGGATTGAAAAAATTTCTGGATAAAAATGGATTAAAAGCATCAGGTGCACATGTGCATTTCGACAAACTGTCCCCGGAAAAAATTGATGCCACCATCGCTTTTTATAAAGCAATTGATTGCAAGTATTTAATTATTCCTATGGACAAACGCGCCTTCACCAGTGAAGGCGCAAAACAAGTGGCTGATGATTTGAAAAAAGTGCAAGAAAAATTATCACAACATGGAATGCATACGGGTTACCACAACCATAAAGAGGAAATGGAAGGGGAAACCGGCAAAACTCCATGGGATGTTATTGGAACCAATACTGGTTCAGACGTAGTACTGCAACAAGATGTGGGTTGGACTGAAGTCGCAGGAAAAGATCCGGTTGATTTTGTCAAAGCCTATCCAGGCAGAACCATTACTACTCATTACAAAGCTGCCGCGCCGAAAGAAGGCAACAAAGAAAACCCGATCATCGGGCAAGATACAACCGATTGGAAATCACTGATCATCGCCAATAAAACCCTTGGCGGTACTTTGTGGCTGGTAGTCGAACAGGAAGTATACCCGGAAGGTATGACGCCCATGCAAAGCGTGGAAGCATCCTTAAAAGGTTTGAAAAAAATTATTGCCGAAATAAAATAATTTTGCGCTCATTGCTTGCTTGAAAAAGCCAATCAGGATGGCACCGAAAAAAACAGTCACGCTAAACAAAAAAGGCAGCCATCATTGGCTGCCTTTAACATTTGGTGCACCCGGAGGGATTCGAACCCCCGACCAAGTGGTTCGAAGCCACCTACTCTATCCAGCTGAGCTACGGATGCGGAATGGGGGCGTATAATACCGATTTAGATTTAATGCGTCGAGGTAATAGTTAGGTCAAACCTTATGGCCCGGTAAAATATTTTTCGGATCCAATTCCATATCCAAACCAATAAAAGTCATTCTTTTTATTGGTTTGGGACTTTATCGAGTGACTAGCTCAACAACTATCACTATCATGCCGACTAAATCAAGAAAATATCGGCAAGTTCGGTCTCTGATTATTTTTCAATTGTGGAGACGTTATGAGAAGCACCTTTTCCCGAACCTTGTTAATCTGTATCCCCTTTGTTGTCAGCTTGTTAACTGGTTGTGGTTCATCAAGTAGTAGTTCGTCGGTAGCGAGTTCCAGCCCATCAAGTCTGGCATCATCTCAAACCAATAGTTCGATATCTTCAATCATCTCCTCTGTATCGTCCCAAAGCTCTGCAACAAGCAGCTCATCCGTTTTATCGGTAGCCAGCTCAATATTGAGCTCTACATCATCATCAAGCTCGTCGATGGCTGTTGTTATTTCTTCATCAAACAGTTCGTCCATATCGAGTCAGATGATAAGTAGTTCAAGTGTTTCATCTCGCTCAAGTGTATCGTCCAGTTCATCCTTCTCGTCCTCCAGCCGATCCTCATCCAGCGTTTCAAGTTCGGCGAGCACATCGTCAGTTGCGAGCATAGAGGTAACGACCTCACAAGAAATTCTCAATGCAGTCAACAATGCTAAAGCAGGCGACACTATTTACATTCACGGTGGCAATTATATTTTTAATTCCCCCATTCAAATGACGGCAAACGGAACTGCAAACAATAAAATTATATTTGCTGCTTACCCGGGTGAATCATCTCGCCCACGATTTGATTTTTCGTCAATGACGGAATCATCAACCAATCGAGGTTTGGAACTAAAAGGGGATTATTGGCATGTAAAAGGTATAGATGTTTTTAATGCAGGTGATAACTGCATGAACGTCAGCGGTTCAAATAATATTATTGAACATTCCACCTTCTCTGAATGTGCCGATACCGGTTTGCAATTGGGGGGAGGCGCCAGCAATAACACCATTCTGAATTGCGATTCTTTTTACAATGCGGATTCAAGCCTGGAGAATGCAGATGGTTTTGCTGCAAAACTGGATGTAGGCACAGGCAATAAATTTATCGGCTGCAGAGCCTGGCAAAATCTGGATGACGGCTGGGACGGCTACTTACGTCCTGCCGATAATGTCACCACCACTTACGAAAATTGTTGGGCGTTTAAAAATGGTTATTTAAAAAATGGAAATTTAGGCGTTGGTGATGGCAATGGTTTTAAAACAGGTGGTAGCGATGCAGTTAACGGTGTGAAGTTATTGCGTCACAACGCTATTTATAAAAACTGTATCGCCGTCGGCAATAGCGCCGATGGTTTCGATCACAATAGCAATCGTGGTGAAGTCACCTTACTTAATTGTGCGGCTTACAATAATGGCAGTAATATCAATTTCAGTTCAACAAATCCCGCGAGCAAATTAACAGTAAAAAATACCATTTCCGTTGGCACTCGCGGCAGTCAAAATGCAGATCTACTCGATGTCACTAACAATAGCTGGCAGGATGGTTTGGCTGCAACAGATGCGGATTTTTTAAGTGTTGATATTTCATTACTATCCGCCCCCAGAAAAGCCGACGGCAGTCTCCCTGACATTGATTTTTTACACTTGAAACCAACCAGTCCACTGATTGATAAGGGTGCGGATGTTGGCTTACCATTCAACGGCAGCGCACCAGACATAGGGGCATTTGAAACTGTGCCTTAAGGCGTAATATTCTTAAACACATTCATATGGTTTATAGAATTTGAATTTCACGGAAATAATTACCATGAAATTCAAATTCTATCTGTTGTGCATTACATCTTAAAAAATACATCCCGATAATGCTTCAACTCCGCAACAGAATCTTTAATATCATCCATCGCCAAATGCGCACCGGATTTTTTCACACCGGCGAGCACTTCAGGTTTCCAGCGACGTGCAAGTTCTTTGATGGTGCTGACATCGAGATTGCGATAATGAAAATAATTTTCCAATTTGGGCATGCCGCGGACTAAAAAGCGGCGATCCTGACAGATCGAGTTTCCGCAGATGGGGGATTTACCTTTTGCTACCCAATTTTGTAAAAATGCGATGGTTTCCTCTTCTGCTTGCGCTGCATTGATTTTGCTTTCGCGGACACGTTGTGTCAGGCCGGATTTGCCGTGTTGATTGGTATTCCATTCGTCCATTCCATTTAAAATTTCATCCGATTGGTGCACTGCAAACACAGGGCCTTCGGCAAGCAGATTAAGGTTGGCATCAGTCACTAATGTAGCGATTTCGATAATGACGTCTTTGTCGGGATCAAGCCCCGTCATTTCCAAATCAATCCAGATCAGATTGTCGTCGTTCAGTTTGTTTTCATTTGACATGGAATTTTCCTCAGGAAATAGTGCAGAATGCCTTTAATAAACGCTTGTCAGCTTAATGTATAAGCCAAACTTTCGCCAACCGGGTTATATCCTTGCATGTCCAAACGCAAACTCTCTCGTCGCCAACAATGGCGTATTGAAAAAATTCAGGAAGAACGCAGTGCGCGAGCGGCAAAGCGCGACTCTGTTGCCGATGACTATTTGCAAGATGGCCAATTAGGTGCAGAACAGGAAGGATTGATCATTACGCATTTTGGCACCCAGGTCATTGTAGAATCGATCAATGATGGCGTCAGGCAAGAACAACGTTGCCACTTTCGCAGTAATCTCGGCTCGTTGGTGACCGGTGATAAAGTGGTCTGGTGTTCCGGAAATCCGATGGGGGTTGTGGTGGCTGTTTTACCCCGGCGCTCAGCTTTACACAGGCCTGATCCACACGGCGATCTGAAAACGATTGCGGCGAATATTGATCGATTATTTATTGTGATTGCGCCTTACCCGGAAGCCCATGCCAATTTAATTGATCGCTATTTAATTGCAGCTCATGCAACAGAACTGGAACCGATTATTATTATTAACAAATCAGATGCAATCGACGAAAAAATAAAACCCAAAATGGATTTGCTGGAAAAAACCTATCGCGATTTGGATTATACCGTTTTAAAAATATCCGCCAAAAATGAAAATGAATTAACTGATCTCAAAAAATTACTCGATCAAAAAACGTCTGTTTTTGTCGGACAATCGGGTGTAGGTAAATCATCACTAATCAACGCATTAATTCCAGATGCGCAACTGCGTGTTGGCAATCTATCCGAAAAACAACAAGGCACCCACACGACCACCAGTGCAGTGTTATTGCATTTTCCTGAAGGCGGTGATCTGATTGATTCACCGGGTATTCGTGAATTCGGATTATGGCATATGGCGGAAGAAGAAATTCTGGATGGATTTATTGAATTTCGTCCCTATATTGGCCACTGTAAATTTCGTGATTGCTCACACAGCCATGAACCTGGATGCGCATTATTAACTGCACTGGAATCAGGTAAAATCAGTCAAACCCGCATGAACTCCTACAAATTTATTTTGCAATCACTGAAAATTAACAACTGAATATTGATGGAGTCAGCTATGAAAAAGTCATTGATTTTTTTCGCTCTGTTATTTGTATCGTATTACACTCAAGCAGGTAGAATGCCGGAATCAATTGAAAGCTTGCAATCGATTGGCAATGGTTACATTAAACTCAATATGGTGAAAACCTCCTCCGATGCTGTATACGATTATCAGGTTGTCCATGCAGCGGATATTCGCAGGCTTGCTGGAAGTTCTAACAGTAAAATCTGTTATATGTTTTATTTTACCGGGACGGAATTATTGAAAATCCAGGTCACCAATCAATCCTGTGAAAACCTCACCAAAGAGCTGATTGCAGCGCAAAATTAGATAGAAGATCAGGGCATATCCGCCTACAATTCGCCCTTTGTTTTAAGCTTGATCCGAATATGACCAATCAACTGCTCCCTGAAAAACCTTTGGTGGTATCTCCCTCTTTGGCTGCCACTATTGGCCTGGAAGAAGCCTGCATGCTCGCCATTTTGGGTGATGCGGCCTGCTATCTGGGACAAGCGTTACATTTGCCACAATCTCAACTGCAAAAGTTGACGCCTTTTTGGACGGATTATGATATCCAGCGCATCAGTAAAAGCCTTCATGATCAGGGCATTATCAAATTGGAATCGGCGCCTTATATCAATAGCCGGGAACTGAAGCTCACATTTACCACTGGTGTTATCCAGACTAACAACGGAGAGACTGCTATACCCGCACCATCACATGCCCAAGGTATAGCGAGTTTAATTGCGGACAATTGGCAGCCAGATGAGGAATTGGTCAAGCAATTAATGCTGTTGGGTATCAGTCGCGATTTTATTTGGGAACAATTGCCATCATTTATTTATTACTGGAAAGACAGACGGGAAGTACGACATTCATGGGGATCCACTTTTCGTGATTATGTCATTCATGAATGGCGAAAATATGAAGAAGATAAATTTCGCAAGGATCAGGAATCACCGATGTACACGGGATGGCGCCCCAGCGATGACGCCATGAAAATTTTATTGGAAGGCGCACAGATCAGTGCCACTTTTATTGAAGATTCCATTCCGGAATTTATTATTTATTGGAAAGAACGCGGTGAAACCGGGCGCACATGGAACAGTAAGTTTATCCAACATGTCAAACGCCAATGGGTCAGATTCAAAGCCAGTATTGAACAGGACTCCATGCCGCGATTTTTACCCGAAGCCTGGCAACCCAGCAAAGATGTTTTTGATGTATTACGACTGGCCAATATTGAGATGTCATTTGCTGAAAAATTATTACCGGAATTTATTTTATTCTGGCGTGACAGCAAACAAGTGCACAGTTCATGGAATACCAAATTTTTACAACACGTAAAATATGTTTGGGCTAAACAACATTCTATTAATCTTTTTAATCCGCAGCAGGTAAATCAGCATGCAGGACAGTCAGCCACTCATCAATCAACTAGCACAAGAACTCGCAGCCTCGTCGAAGACCTTACCGATAGAAGCTGGGCAAAATAAAACATTTAAAGTAGCTACGTCTGCGCAAATCGATGCACTGAATGAAGTCTTTGCATTGTTTCGTATCAATTATCATAACCAGTATTACAAAGCTTATAGCGACACCCAGGTATTGAATTCGATTAAAAAATTATGGCTGGATGCATTAACAGAATTTACTCCTGAAACTATTTTACGTGGAGCCAAAAAGGTAATTGCAGAATCAGAATTTTTACCCACGCTGAACCGCATGATTCGTGCCTGCCAACCTTCACCGGAAGAAATTGGCTTGCCTGATGCACATACCGCTTATGTAGAAGCCTGTCGTGCACCTAATCCAAAAGCGGCTTACCACTGGAGCCATCCAGCGATTTACCACGCAGGTGTTGCTTGCGATTGGTATTTTTTACAAAGTAGCAGTGAAAAGATAGCCTTTCCGATTTATGAAAAACATTATTTGAAATTGTGCGAACGTGTTATGCGCGGTGAAACATTAAATGCACCTAATGCTCCGGCATTAACAAAAACCATCGAAACACCACTCAGCACAGAAGAAAATATAAAACGCATGGAAGAGTTGAGGAGAAATTTAGAGATTTAAACCCTCACCCCTACCCTCTCCCAGAGGGAGAGGGGGATTTAGCTACCTTTGAAAAAGGGAGGTGGGGGAGGGATTTAAGATGGTTAAATTTTCTGAGATTTTAAATCCCCCCTGGCTCCCCTTTTTCAAAGTGGGGAACAACTCCCAGCTTAATTAAGCTGGGGGTAAAATCCAAAAAAATTATTTTTACCAGGTTTATTGATTATGCAAAACAAGTCGTCACAGTGGTTTATTATTTTATTGTTAACAGCTTACCCCATCGCTTGTTTATTATTGGTTTTTTATCTATCAATGCATCCATTCAAAGCAGCTATCGCACCACAAGTTCCTGTCATTGCCGGCACGGTTGACAACGATGAACTGACTTCATCAACTCTACTTCCCGATTTTTCAGCAATTGAAACCACACCGGAAAGAAAAGAGCAATTTGTTAACTTGCTGATGCCCTTGATTGAGCAAAAAAATACAAAAATTTTGAAATCCAGAAATCGATTGATGTTGATTCATGCTGAATGGTTGTCCAGCAACACCATAACCGGAGTGAATCAACGTAACCTGGAAAAATTACGTGAAAAATATCACGTCACCAAAGAACGATATCCGGATGATGGCAAAGCGATTGAAATTTTATTTTTACGAGTCGATACCATTCCACCTGCCATGGTAATTGCACAAGCTGCTATAGAATCCGGCTGGGGAACATCACGTTTTGCAATTGAGGGTTACAATCTTTTTGGCCAATGGTGTTATACCCCCGGTTGCGGCATAGTGCCCGCAAAAAGATTGCCAGGGAAAAAACACGAAGTCAGAAAATTTTCGAATGTTGAAGAATCGGTGACTGCTTATTATCGCAACATTAACACTCATACTGCTTATCGCCACTGGCGAGAATTACGCGCAAAACTACGCCACACGCCGACTGAGTTTACCGGTTATGCCATGGTTGCTGGCTTGAATAAATATTCCGAAGTAGGTGACACCTATATTGATGCGTTACGCAAAGCGATAAAGGTTAATCGACTGGAATAATTGATTGTTTATTCTATTGAATGAAAGCCATAGACCATAGACTATGGCTTTCATGTGACAACTTGCATCAATCCGAATATCCCCACTCACCCTTTTTATCCGTTACCAACCACAATTGTGTGAACCAATAATATCGGCCTTTGGCACCACCGGGTGCAGTGCAGGTAACTTTGGTACGACCTTGTTCGACTGATTTTTTAAAAGCAATTTTGACTATAGTGGCTTCAGTTTCAATTGCCATAGGCGCACCGTTTAAAAAACAATTTACTTTTTTAGTTAAACTTTCCTCTGCCAATTGAATTTCAAAATAAGGCCGATCACCAGCTTTAACAATGTTGGACTTTAATGGTTTTTTATTAACTGAATAAAATCTCACTGCTGTCACAGGCAATGCGAAGCTATTTACTTTTAGTTTGAAATCATCCAGCTTGGTGTAACTGCCACCAAAAGGAAAACGAGGTAAAATTTGTTTATCTGCAACCAAACTTAATGCACCGGCCTGTTGGGTAAAACTGATGTAACCCAAATTATCCAAAATTGACTTGAGATCGGTATTATATTCACCATAAGGGTAAGCAAAAATTTTAGGTGCCGAGCCTATTTCCTGTGTAATTTTTTCTTGCGCCAGCGTGATTTCTTTTTCAACACGCTGCTTCCAATCCGCCAAAGACTCACCTGATTTTTTCCTAACCATATGATGATGAGACGTTGAGTGATTGGCGATAGTCACACCGTTTTTTGACATCTCACGTAGCTGATCCCAAGTGACAAATAATTTTCCTTTTCCAACCGAATCCGTGTTTACGAAAAATGTAAAAGGCCAATTACGTTTTTTCAAAATGGGATAAGCCGATTCATAAACATCGCGATAGGAATCATCAAAGGTGATGGCAACGGTTTTATCCGGCAAAGGTTTTTTATTTCTGATTAAATCAACAAGATCAACCAAAGGCACCACTTTGAATTGATTGGTTTCCAGATAATGTAAATGCGCCTCAAAATCTTCCGGGCTGATACTGGTGGATTTTGGCGTGGTATTGCTGACGTGGTGATAAATTAAAACGACCGAAGCATTGGATGAGAAGGAAAATAAAAATAGATAATTTATCAGGAAAAATTTTGCGAGGTATTGAATCATACTTTGTACCAATTGCACCCCCTCCTAGCCTCCCCCCTCCACAAGGGGGAGGAACTTTACTCCCTACTTGCTACACAGTGAAATCAGTCCCCTCCTCTTACGAAGGGGGAGGGCTAGGGTGGGGTCTGTTTTTATAAATCTTCTTCCAAAAATCTCAATCCCACACCACTGGGTTCCATTCGTACCACTTCCATTTTCAACACGGGAGCATTATCCAAAAGTCCCTGTACCTGACCACTGACTATGGTACCTATAGGCGGCATTTGATCCGGTTCCAGAACAACAAATACACCACCATCCGAGATGTCGCGTGTTTTTACCAACATTTCACTATTGTCATTCGTGACAATTTTTATGCGGCAAGTAAATGCAGTCCGGACATGTTTACGTTTTTCGTGCGACATATTGATTGCCTGTCTTTATTTATCATTGACCTCAACCAGATCAACCTTTTGAAATCCACGCGGAAGTTTATTTCCCCGACGACCACGCTCACCGCGATAGTGATCAAGATCTCCAGCTTTCAACGTGATGTGGCGTTTGCCTGAGTATAGCGTTAAAACCTGATTTGCGTTGATCACTTTAACCGCTACCAAATATTCCTCGCGTTTAATCAACTGTGCCGATGGAATATTCATAATCTTATTGCCTTTACCTTTTGCCAGTTCAGGCAATTCGGTAACCGGGAACACCAACAAACGACCATCATTGCTGACAGCGGCCAATAAAGCCTTGTTGGGATCGGTAATAATTTCTGGCGGCAAAACCTGCGCACCTTCAGGCAAGGTCAGCAATGTTTTTCCCGCTTTATTTTTGCTGGCAAGATCATCCAATTTAGCGACGAAACCATAGCCCGCGTCGGAAGAAACCAATACACGTTGATCATCCGCTCCCATCAGTGCACCTTCAAAAGTAGCACCACTGGGTGGATTGATTTTTCCGGTCAAAGGCTCACCTTGCCCACGAGCAGAAGGTAAATTGTGTGCCGGAATTGAATAACTGCGACCGGTTGAGTCCAACAAAATAACAGACTGATTGGATTTTCCGTGAATCGCAAA
>CBFGPN010000088.1:0-15022 GCA_965650675.1 uncultured Cellvibrio sp. | reverse complement strand
TGCCGTGGGCTGCCTTGAAGATTCACATATAAATCTATAAAACAACATAATAGCTATATATATAGATATTTAATTGTCTACCCAGGCATAAACTTGTGCAATAGCCTTTTATTCATATACTTAACTGTAATTGGACTTAAGGTTTATATATATGCCCAAAAAAAGCGATGTGTACGAGCAGCTTTCCCTTTCCGATAGAACAAGAATTGAAGATTGGGGACAAAGAATACGATTCGCAAGACAACGGCGTGGTTGGACCCAGGCAGAATTAGCTGAAAAATCCGGCATGTCGGTAGGTACGGTGAAACATGTAGAAGCCGGACACTGCCAGGTTCCATTGGGTTTTTGGGTCAAGCTGATGGAAGTCTTCTATCTTTCACACGAATTTGAAAATCTGGCGCAACCGGAAAATGACACGCTGGGGGCTTCATTGGAAATCCGTAAACCTGTATTGCGTGTACGTAAACGACAAGATACTTCACTTGATCAATCGCTTGATCTGGATATCTAAAATGCGTGAAAGTTTTTATGTTCACTTAAAAACCGCACCGGATAAATTTATTTTAGTCGGGCAATGCGTTCGCGATACCAAACTCAATAAAGGCGTTTTTAAATACGCACAATCCTATCTTGATCACGCCGGTGCTTTTGCTTGTGATCCAATTAATTTTCCATTGTCCGACGAAAAATTTTACTTGCCTTATGACAAAGAAAATCCCGGCATTCCGGGATTTATTTTGGATGGTGGCCCCGATCATTGGGGCAAACGCCTGCTACAAACTTTATTGAATCCTCCTCCACAAAGTGAAGTCGAATTTTTATTGGCCAGCTCGGGAACCGGTGTAGGTGCATTGCGTTTTACTGCAACCAAAGATTCACCACCTACAGACGCGCCCTTTCGTGCCTTCGAACATTTGGAAGATATGATCGCCATAGCCCAGGCTATTGATAACGGAGAAATTGTTGATCAATCACAACGCATTTACTTTGAACGTGGTGCATCTGTCGGTGGCGCTCGTCCAAAAACATTAATTTTTTACGATGGCGCAGAATGGATTGCAAAATTTCCACGTATAGGTGACGAATTTGACAACCCGCTGGTTGAACATCTCACCATGTTGATGGCGCGTGATGCCGGAATCGATGTTGCCGAAACCAAAATTATTCCTACACAACAAGGTAATGTTGTTTTGGTAAAACGTTTTGATTGGGCGGTACAAGGTGTAGTGCATTTCATTTCCCTACACAGTCTAATCAATGTTTTTGCAATTCGTGATATTACAGATGAAGCATTTAATTACACACAAATCGCGAAAATTACCAACTCTTTATCGCAGGATACTCAGGTTAAAAAAGAAGTGTTTCGACGAATGATGTTTAATATTGCAGTTGGTAATACCGATGATCATATGCACAACCACGCCATGATTAAAAAACCTGACAACAAACATTATTCTTTAGCGCCTGCATATGATGTGGTTCCAAACCCTGCATTTATTGGTTCGCACACTATTTGCCTTGGGCCTATGGGTAGAACCCCGAATAAAGACAATATCATAGGTGCGGCTCAACAAATGGGATTAAGTATTCCGGAACGTGATGCAATTATTCAGCAAGTCAAACAAGTGACGTCTGACTGGCGAGACATTATGCGCAATGCACTACTACCGGAAGAACAGATTCATCGTTTGGAAAAATGTTTTGCTCCAGGGCAGAATTTATTGGCAAATATGACAACATAAATATTTATCAAGAGGCCACAATGGAATTTATCAAACTCAACTCCGCCACTGCTTTTGATCAAGCTATCAAAGCCAGCGAAACCACACAAAAATTAATTGTTTGTGGCTCTAAAGACAATATTGAATATATAAAAGAAGCCATGAGCTATTCGGAACTCAATCCACAAGACATTATTGATGCATCATTAAAAATTAATGTCGAAACCTGGTTCAGGGACAAAATGCGCTACGCACAAGATGAATCGGCAATGGAATCAGATTTTGATGAAGACGAAATGGAAGAAGATGAATTTGATTATCAATTCGATAGTGAATCCGGTGGCTCTATTTCTTTTTCTTTGGCAACCGATATATTAACAGGCAAGCCACTCACCGATTTGGTGGGTGTTGAAATTCATGCTGACGCAGCTTGGCATATTCCTGCTTTATTTAAATACGGTGGTTGGAATGATTGCCCGGAACCAGAAGCACAATGTGCAATTTGGAAATATTGGGAAGAAAAATATGGCGCAAAAATTGTCGGCATCAGTCAGGATATAATCGAAGCATGGGTTGAAAATCCACCACAAACTCAAGAAGAGGCTATGCAACTAGCCATGGAGCAATATCTTTATTGCGGTGATATTGTTGATCAAGGTGTGGAAACTGTTGCAAATCTTGCTGCGCTATTGCTAAAGCAAAAGGTTTGGTATTTTTGGTGGGATTAAAATTTGGCTTACTTTTTTATTTCATCCGGGACAACAAAAAATCCTGTTCAAACCGGGATTATTCAATTTTTTATTGAGACTTGTATTGGTTGTCGCTTTTTTGTTGTCATCTATTCACCCATATTCAGTTTGGGTGCAATTGTCTAACCGGATAAATTCCACTCTTTTTTATTCGAAATGATTGGTGTACTTATTGCGTACGCATTAAGTAGATAGCTTTATTGTATTCCGGGCCTGTTCGGGATAGTGTGATGGCTATCGAACAACCATAAGTTGCACCATCTTGGTAATGGCCAAAACTGAATTGCGCCATTTATGAACACATTGATATTCGGGAATTATTTATGGCTATACGCGTCGCCATTCACCACAACACTCATTACGAGTTTGATCAGTTCACTACCCTATTCCCGCATGTGTTGCGTTTGCGCCCGGCACCACATAGTCGCACCAAAATTCACAGCTATTCATTGAAAGTTGAACCTGAAGAACATTTTATTAATTGGCAGCAAGATCCTTTTGGCAATTTTCAGGCACGATTGGTTTTTGCCGAACAAGCCAAACATCTAAAAATCAGTGTTGAAGTGATTGCAGACATGACCTCAATCAATCCATTTGATTTTTTTGTTGAAGATTACGCGCAACATATTCCCTTCGAATATGACGAACAATTACAACGCGAGTTAATTCCGTATCTAGAAGTGACAGAGAATGGCCCCTTGTTAAAAAAATGGGTCGAAAAAATTCAAACCGAAATTCGTCACCGCCAAGTGACTGAAAAACCCTGGTCAGTCAATGATTTTATGGTGACCATTAACCAACAAGTACAACAAGCGATTGGTTATGGCGTGCGCCTTGAACCGGGAATTCAAACCTGTGAAGAAACTTTAACTTTGGCAAAAGGTTCCTGTCGCGATTCGGCTTGGTTGTTGGTACAAATTTTTCGTCATCTAGGTTATGCCGCGCGTTTTGCATCGGGTTATTTGGTGCAACTCACTGCTGATATCAAAGCGCTTGATGGCCCCAGTGGACCGGAAAAAGATTTCACTGATTTACATGCCTGGACAGAAATTTTTATTCCCGGTGCCGGTTGGATTGGACTCGATCCCACATCCGGTTTATTAGCGACTGAAGGCCACATTCCTTTAGCATGTACACCTGATCCCATTTCTGCTGCACCTATTACCGGTGCAACCGGAAAATGCGAAGTCACCTTTTCTTACAGCAATGAAGTCTTCCGAATTTTGGAAGATCCTCGCGTAACCAAACCCTATACCGAAGAACAATGGGCAACAATAAATGCATTGGGTCAGGCGGTTGATAAAGAATTATTTGAACAGGATGTTCGTTTAACCACCGGCGGTGAACCAACATTTGTTTCGATTGATGATATGGAATCGGAGCAGTGGAACACCGGTGCCCTGGGTGCGGACAAATTGCGTTTGGCAAAAGATTTATTGCAACGCATGCACAAACGAATTGCACCCAATGGTTTGCTGCATTATGGACAGGGAAAATGGTATCCCGGTGAAGAAGTACCACGTTGGGCGCTCGGATGTTTCTGGAGGACTGATGGTCAAGCACTCTGGCGCAATCCTGATTTAATGGCACGTGTTGATAAAAATTATGGTTTTACACATTTGGATGCACAAAAATTTGCACAGAAAGTCTGTGAGAAAATTGATGTAAATCCTGCTCACTTAATGCCTGCTTATGAAGACACTCTCTATTATCTTTGGGCAGAACAAAAATTACCGGCCAATATCAATCCACTGAAAGCGGATTTGAAAGATGATCTTGAACGTCGTCGAATCGCAAAATTACTAATGCAGGGATTAAATACCGAGATCGGTTATGTGTTACCCATTGAATGGAATTATTTGCATCACAATTGGTTAACCGGCCGTTGGAAATTCCGCACTGAAGCCTTGATGCTGATTCCCGGTGATTCACCACTGGGTTTGCGATTACCTCTGAATTCACTTGAATTTCCTGAACATGAATATGAACGCTATCAACCGGAAAGTGATCCGTTGGCAAAACGCGAACCTTTGGCACCGAGCGGTCAGCAATTAAAAGTATTGATGGCGGAGTCTGAAAAAGTTAAGCAGGAAATTTCGGAACAGGTGATTCGTAAAGCATCACCCTCTCCCCAGTCCTCTCCCATCGAGGGAGAGGGAGCAGTGAGTGCCGCGAAAGAAAAAGGAGAAGAGGTTGTTGATGTTGTTTTTGAAACAGCATCAAAAACAAACGATAGCAAGAAAAAGAAAAGTTATATTGAAGCGGGATATGTGATTCGCACGGCGATTTGTTTTGAAGTGCGCGATGGACGCATGCATTGTTTCTTGCCACCACAAACTTACCTTGAACATTACATTGCACTAATCGAAGCGATTGAAGATACAGCGGCAGAATTAAAAATGCCGGTGGTAATTGAAGGTTATGAGCCACCAAAAGATTATCGTCTGAAGAAATTTTTAATTACACCTGATCCCGGTGTCATTGAAGTGAACATTCATCCGGTACAAAGCTGGAGCGATCTGGTGAAAAATACGGAAGAACTTTACGAAGACGCACGCCAGTGTCGATTGGGAACTGAAAAATTTATGCTGGATGGTCGTCATTCAGGAACAGGTGGTGGCAATCATGTTACATTCGGTGGTTCATCACCTGCTGATAGCCCGTTTTTACGCAGGCCGGATTTATTGCGCAGCCTTGTGACTTATTGGCAGCATCATCCAGGGCTTTCTTATTTATTTTCCGGATTATTTATCGGCCCAACCAGTCAATCACCACGCGTTGATGAAGCGCGTGATGATGCACTTTATGAATTGGAAATTGCTTTTAAAGAAATGCCAACCGGAATTGTCGATCAACCCTGGTTAGTGGATCGGCTGATGCGAAATTTATTAGTGGATATCACCGGCAATACCCATCGCGCAGAATTTTGTATCGATAAATTATATGCCCCAGGCACTGCCAGCGGACGACAGGGCATTTTGGAATTTCGTGGCTTTGAAATGCCACCTCATGCACAAATGTCGCTGGTACAAATTTTATTATTGCGCAGTTTAATTTCACGCTTCTGGAAAAATCCCTATCACAAACCACTGGTACGTTGGGGCACCGCATTACACGACAAATTTATGTTGCCGCATTTTGTGTGGGAAGATTTGCGTGATGTAGTCAATGATCTCAACGAAAACGGTTATCCGTTTCAACTGGAATGGCTGGCCGCATTTGAAGAGTTTCGTTTCCCGCATTATGGCCGTGTACAACTGGATGATGTGCAAATCGAATTGCGTTGGGCGATAGAACCCTGGCATGTGTTGGGCGAAGAAATCAGCAGCTTCGGTACATCACGCTATGTGGATTCATCCGTTGAACGCTTACAAATCAAAGTATCCGGTTTAACGCCGGGGCGTTATGTGGTCGCTTGTAATGGTCGTCGCGTTTGTTTAAACCCAACCGGAAAACACGGCGAATTTGTCGGTGGCGTTCGCTATCGCGCATGGCAACCACCTTCTGCATTGCACCCGACAATTGGCATTCATTCGCCACTGGTGTTTGATTTGATCGATACCTGGAATGGTAAAAGTATTGGCGGCTGTACTTATCATGTGAGTCATCCGGGCGGACGCAGTTATGAACGTTTCCCGGTCAATGCCAATGAAGCTGAATCCCGCCGTGGCAATCGTTTCTTTGATATTAACCATACACCGGGTATTCTTCCTGTTACACCGGCAGGTAAAATCCTGCGTGAATTTTTTGAAAATAAACATCCACCGCGTCCCATGGCTCCACCGGCGGAAAAAGCGGCAGATGAGTTTCCTTATACTTTGGATTTGCGGAAGTGATTTTGAAAGCATTACCCCCTAACCTCCCCGTTCAGAAACCAGTCCCTATGGTTTCTGAACGGGGGGTTAGGGTGGGGTAATGCTTTTCAAAACTCCAACAAACTTATGAACCAAACCCAGAACCAAACTCAACTTGCAATAGATAATCAAAAAAACGAATTACCCACTCAAGCTTTTGATTATCCGCAACAGCACAATCATCTGGACGAAGCCTATGATGAGACGGGAGCTATACGCCCGCATTGGCGATATTTATTGCAAAGTTTGCAAAGTCTTGGCGCAGAACAAATCGAAGAACGTCAAAAAAAAGCACGGCGGATTTTACGTGACGATGGCGCTACTTTTAAAATTTATGATGAACCCGAAGCCAATCAAAATTGGCAACTTAATCCAATCCCCTTATTAATTCAAAGTGATGAATGGAACTTGATTGAAATTGGATTGGTGGAGCGCGCTGAATTATTTAATTTAATTCTGCAAGATTTTTACGGAGAAAAAAATCTGATTCGCCAAGGCATAGTGCCACCTGAATTATTATTTTCTCACCAGGGTTTTTTACGCCCCTGTCACGGAATCAAATTAGCATCGCGTCATCAATTGGTGTTACATGCAGTAGATCTGGTGCGCGGTGCCAATGGCAAAATGTGCGTAATGAGTGACCGCACCCAGGCACCTTCAGGTGCAGGTTATGCGCTGGAAAATCGCACTGTGATGAATCGTGTTTTCCCCAGTTTATTTCGCGACAGTCAGGTGCATCGGCTCTCATTATTTTTTTCGCGATTACGTCAAGGCTTGCAACAACTCAATCCAAATAGTGGCAACGCACATATAGTCGTACTTACACCGGGTATTTATAACGAAGCGTATTTTGAACATGCTTATCTCGCCAATTATTTGGGATTTCCGTTGGTACAAGGCGGTGATTTAAGTGTGCGCAATGGTTATGTCTGGATGAAATCGCTTGAAGGATTAAAACGTGTCGATGTGATTTTGCGTCGTGTCGATGATAACTATTGTGACCCGGTTGAATTAAAAGGTGATTCACGTTTGGGGGTGCCAGGTTTATTGGAGGTTGCGCGACAAGGGCACGTCGCTATTGCCAATCCTCTCGGCTCCAGCGTACTGGAAAATCCTGCACTATTGCGTTATTTACCGGACATAGCCAAAACACTGCTGGGTCGGGAATTACGTATCCCTTCGGTTAAAACCTGGTGGTGCGGCAATAAAGATGATCTGGAATATGTGTGCAGTAATTTAAAAAATTTACTCATCAAACCCACTTATCGTCGCCCCGGATTATATGAAGTTTACGGTGCAGAACTGGACGAAACCAAACTGCAAGCCTGGCAAAATCGTATTCGCAAAAATCCTTATCAGTTTGTCGCGCAAGAATTTATGCAAGGCACCAACACCCCTACCTGGCATCAGGGAAAAATTCAACCGCGAGCTAATTTGTTACGTACTTTTTCTGTTACCTGTGATGGCTCTTATGCAGTTATGCCTGGTGGACTGACCCGTGTTAATTTGGATGCCGATAAAAAAATTATTTCCAATCAACGTGGATCCGTGTCCAAAGATACCTGGGTGTTAGCATCAGAACCGGAAAAACAATTAAGTTTACGTCAAGCACCGGCAACAGCTGTTTCCGACTCACAACAATCCTTACCCAGTCGCGTAGTTGAAAATTTATTCTGGATGGGACGTTACGCCGAACGTGCTGAATCTGCTTTACGTTTATTACGCACTGTATTTACCCAATTAAATAAAACAGAAAAGTTACCTGAAAACGTATCACAGACCTTATTAACAGCCATCACGCATGTCACTGCAACTTATCCAGGTTTTACTGATGTTCATCCATCACTCTTTACCAATCCTGAGCCGGAGTTGATATCGATTGTACTGGATCAGCAACGTATGGGCAGTGTTGCCAATAATTTGAAATCGATGATTTTTGCAGCTGAGCAGGTTAAGGAACAATTTTCCAGCGATGTACAACGGGTGATGAATAATATCGGCGATCAATTTGCCGAATTAAAACTTAACTTTGATTCCGAATCGCTTTCTGCTCCTGAAGAAGCACTGACTCCACTAATTACCAATTTATTAGCATTGGTGGGATTGGTTCACGAAAGCATGACGCGCGATTACGGCTGGCGATTTATTGAAATTGGTCGATATATTGAACGCAGTTTACAAATAACCAGCAGTGTTCGATCTTTATTAACTGCTGATTTTGGCGAGGTGGAACAGGAAATCCTCATTGAATCCAGCTTAATGGCGAGCGAAGCTTTAATTTCTTACAGACGACTTTATCAAAATGGCATTCATATTGAACAAGCACTGGAAATGACTTTGCTGAACATTAAAAATCCACGCTCTTTGATTTATCAACTCAATCAACTTGAACGACACTTCGAAGAATTACCCAGCGATCAACAATTATTGGGGCAAAAAGAAAAATTTTTATTGGAAGCTACAACCGCATTGAAATTAAGTGATGTTAGGGAACTCGCCAAAACCACCAAAGGTGTTCGCCGTGATCTGGATCAGCTTTTATCACGCTTACAATATTTAATGAGCAATACCAATAAGGCCGTTAGCCAACGTTACTTTGATCATACCGAAGATCCGCAACTGTTGGTTAAAAATACCGATTGGCAGGATGCATTATGAGATACAAAGTCACACACAAAACAGCCTATCAATATAACCTACCTGTCAGTCAATGTTATAACCTTGCCTATGTGTTACCACGCAATACTGAACGACAAAGAGTCGATAACATTATTATCAACAGCTCACCGGATGTAAGTAATCGCTGTGAACATACCGATTATTTCGGCAATCGTTTTTTACAATTTGCAATTGAAAAAGATCACACTGAAATGCTGTTAAGCGTAACCAGCGAAGTGGAGATAAAAGAAAAAATTAACAGCATTAATCTGGACTTTGGAACACCCTGTACCTATGTAAAATATTTACTGCAACAAAATCGCGACTGGAAAACATTATGTGCACGTGAATTTCTGCTGGATTCACCGATGGTACAACATCACAATGATTTACTTGATTTCGCCGGAGATATCTTTGCTGATGATCGCCCGTTTTTATCTGCGGTTATGGAATTAACCCAAAAAATATTTAATGAATTCAGTTACGACGCCACGTTTTCCGATGTCGCCACACCCGTTGCCGAAGTATTAAAACACAAACGCGGTGTCTGCCAGGATTTTGCGCATCTGGCCATAGCCACTTTGCGCTCTGCAGGCTTTCCTGCTGCTTATGTCAGTGGTTATCTCGAAACACTACCGGTTCCCGGTCAACCCAGATTAATCGGTGCCGATGCCAGCCATGCCTGGTTTGCTGTTTATTCCCCCGGCGAAGGCTGGTATGAATTTGATCCCACCAATAATCAAATGGTCAATGAACGCTACATCACCACCGCATGGGGACGTGATTATTCTGACGTCACACCATTAAAAGGTGTAATTTTTGGTGGCGGTTATTCCCCTACTCTTAGCGTTTCAGTTGACGTAAGCCGGGTATCTGAGGATATGATTCAGGGGTTGTAACCATTTCAGGAAAATTAAAACACTTTTCAATATTTCATTCAGCTGACAGCCAGATATGAATCGATAATCTAGGGACGACTATCTCACCTCATTCATTTAAAGGATGGCAATTTATGAATAAAAATTATTGGTTAATTTTATCGCTAGTCGCTATTAGTATTGGAATAAATGGGTGCACATACAGCTCCTCCATGAAATCTGCGGACATTGCATCCGTTAATACAAGCTACGAGAACTACCAACCATTAAGTGAAAATCCTGTTCAATCAACGGACCGGCAACCCGTATCAACTTTTAGTATTGATGTTGATACGGGTTCTTATAGCAACATGCGTAGATTTTTAAATCAAGGTCAACTACCACCTGAAAATGCCATCCGAATTGAAGAGCTGATTAATTATTTTCCTTATGCCAACACCAGTAAAAAAAGTGAGCATCCGTTTAGTGTTTTGACCGAAGTAGCACCTGCTCCATGGAATCTTGAGCATCAATTATTACGTATACGCATACAAGCAATGGAAGCTAAATCAACAAATTTGCCTCCTTGCAATCTGGTTTTTTTGGTTGATGTATCAGGCTCAATGGTTGATGAAAATAAATTACCGTTAGTAAAAAATATTTTAAAAATGCTTACTAATAAATTGCGAGAGCAAGACAGTATCTCTCTGGTAGTTTACGCAGGCAGAACACAAGTAGAGCTTGAGCCTACTCCAGGCGATCAACACAGAAAAATTATTACAGCAATTAATAAACTGGATGCTGAAGGATCAACCAATGGTGAATCGGCTATCAAACTTGCTTATGAGATGGCTAGAAAAAGTTACATTCCCGGAGGAGTCAACCGCATCTTAATGGCGACAGATGGAGATTTTAATGTTGGCATGAGTAATATTGACCAACTTAAAGATTTAATCAGCAATGAACGAAAATCCGGTATTTCATTAACAACTCTTGGTTTTGGACAAGGTAATTACAACGAATATTTAATGGAACAATTAGCAGACGTAGGAAATGGAAATTATTCCTATATTGATTCTGCCGATGAAGGTAGAAAAGTATTAATTGAAGAAATGAACTCTACATTTAACACAGTTGCCGCTGATGTCAAAATTCAAATTGAATTTAATCCTGCACAAATTGCTGAATATCGTTTAATCGGATATGAAAACCGTGTACTGAATGAAGCTGATTTTAACAATGACAAAGTTGATGCGGGTGAAATTGGTGCCGGCAAAACTGTTACTGCACTTTATGAACTAACACCTGTTGGTAAACAAACAGCTATAGACCCTCACCGTTACTCGAAAGCACAGGAGACGACATCAGAATTCAATGATGAGTTAGGGTATTTACGAATTCGATACAAAAACCCTTCAGACCATACCGGAAGTATTCTGCTTCAAGAACCGATCATAAAAATCCATAGTAAAACTGACATTAACGACGCAAGCCCCGACTTTCGTTTTGCAGCCAGCTTAGCTGGATTTGGCCAACTACTTAAAAACAGTAACCATATTTCTTATAATATTGATCAAGTTATTTCACTAGCTCAATCGGGGTTAGGTGAAGATGAAGAAGGTTATCGGGCAGAATTTATACGGCTGGTAAAAATTGCCAAAGAGCTGGAACCTAAAAAATAAAATTGCTATTTTTTGTAACTGGAATTAAAAATTGAAAAAACTTTTTATTATTATCTGTATAACGATATTACCCTATCACACTACAGCAGAAGAAACACCTTCATTGGTTGTGCAACTCAAATATGCCCCATGGGGGTTAATCGATGCAGATGAAGAGGATTTCAGTTACTTTGGAGCCAGTGATGATAGTCAATTCCAAAAATATGATATGCATTTTGATCGCAGCTTGGGCGCAAGAATAATAGTTGCGCCTTTCTATCTCGCCGTAAATCGTTCTACAACAGATATTGATCAAGAAATTCCTGATGCAATTGTAGAAACCATTTCGGCAGGATTAGGTGCTGCAGTTTTGGATATCAACGATTACAACGCTTATTTGATTGGTGCCGTTGGAATTGGAAAAGGTCGATTTAAGTTTAAAGATCCCAATATGAATGATTGGGAAATATTTTTTGATGCTAACGCTGAAATTGGATTTCATTTTGAAGAACATCTTTTAATTGGTATTGGTGTTGACTGGCAACTTTTTGGAGAACCGGGTGAAACCAAGGCAAATTATTGGAATATGTATGTGGGAACAGGGTTTAGTTTTTGATTACTTCAAATTGATGAGAATAAAATGAAAATAGTGTTATCTTTATTTGTACTCACACTGACAAGCCAATTAGTGTTCGCTAATTACTCTCCACAAACTGGCGATGTTATTTTTCATATATCCCAGTCAAGTCAAAGTCTGGCAATTCAAGCGGCGACAAAATCCAAATACAGTCATGTGGGTATCATTATTCTTAAAGATAAAAAACCTTATGTATTTGAAGCCGTACAACCCGTTAAATATACAAAACTTCAAGACTGGATCAATCGTGGCAAAAACAAACATTATGTTATCAAACGGGTTAAATCCGGTATTTCGTCAGAAACCATAGACAAACTGGAAAAACAAAGTAAGCAATATGAAGGCAAAAACTATGACTTGGTTTTTGATTGGTCTGACGACAAAATTTATTGCTCTGAATTGGTTTGGAAACTTTACAAATCGGCAGCAGGTATTGAATTATCTCCACTCAGTAAACTGGGCAGTTTTGATCTCACCCATCCCGCAGTGAAAGCTAAACTAAAAGAACGTTACGGCAATAATATTCCACTTGATGAACAGGTAGTACCGCCTTCTGCATTATTTGATTCAGCTTTATTAATTACGGTTGATGAACAATAAAAAAGCCCGGCTACACCCGGGCTCTGGCAAATTTTTCTGTATTACCCCATCAAGACGAGATTGATAACGCTAAAGATCGAATACGCATTGCCGCACACACACTCAACTCAAAATCGTCAGCACCTATTCCATTGAAATACTTCTTACATCTCCAGTATTAAAATCAAGAATGTAAAGCGTTTTGCCATCCGGTGAAATATCAACAGAATTGGGACGTGCAAATGTAGCTACCTGACTTGATCCATTGACTGAACCCGCTTGGGATTTAATACCGGCAATCAATTCGAAATTACCATTCAAATCCATTCTGCGAACCAGATGATCAAATGGGTTAGGCATGTAAATATATCCATTGGCATATTTCATGTGATTAACCCTAGTGCCCGCTGCACCAATTTGCCTGACGATA
Source organism: uncultured Cellvibrio sp. (assembly GCA_965650675.1). Taxonomy (GTDB): domain Bacteria; phylum Pseudomonadota; class Gammaproteobacteria; order Pseudomonadales; family Cellvibrionaceae; genus Cellvibrio. The sequence goes on along the minus strand of CBFGPN010000088.1, from coordinate 1,876 downwards.
CCACCCGTAATTTCAAAAATTTCACCTGTTAAAAAATTGGCTGCAAAATAACGTCCTTGAGAATCACCTGTTACACCCACAACATTGGTTAAACCATTTCCACTAACAAAAGATGCAATGGTTTTGTCCGGTGTAATTTTCAAAACTTCAGCGCCCGGCACACTACCTTTTCCATACAAGCCAACAATCAGATTATCCTGATCATCAATATAAATTCCTGCAGGTCCATTGAGTTCTGTCAGATAATCACTGACTTCTCCATTAGGAGTCACTTTGTGAATAATGCCGGAGGACACATTGGCAACAAATAAATTACCCTGTGAATCAATATCAGATCCATTCGCTGAACCCGCTGCAAATGTTGCGAATAACGATACCTGGCCACCTCGTGTGATTTTATTAACTGTGTGCCCTTTTGATGTTCCAACAAAAATATTTCCATCTTTATCAATGGTTAAACCATCACCATTAAATGCTGCCGCCGAAGCAAAAGTTGTTACGGTATAAACACTGGAACTGGAATTTGAACTGGAACTTAGACTTGAACTTGATTCGGAACTGGAAATAGAACTTGATATTGAACTGCTGTTTGCACTTGATAATGAACTGGAAATAGATACAGAGCTGAAAACAACAGAACTTGATATAACACTTGAAAGATTAGCTGCACTGGAATCGGTGTTTTCGCTATTACCAGAACCACAACCAACCAATATCAAGGCAACCAAGCCCAACATCAGTGGTTGTATTTTATTAATGTGAATCATAAATCACTCCGCTGTGAATTTTTATATTGCACCACTTTCTTTTGTGGATTGGATGATGTGTGGTGCAGAGCGATTCTAAAATTCCTTGACACCAATACAAGCAATCTGGGACAAAACAGGGAATTGATGGGATGAAACAGGGAATTGGAGGTGTGAATTTTGCGGGATTATATCTATTTAATTTTCTATACGCCCCAAAAGACTGTCTTTATAGGTTTGACTCAACTTTGTAGTATCACCATTTTCCAGACGAATCAGGTATTGCCCTTCATCAAGCGTTTTTATTTCTTTAATTGCTGACACACGAACAATAGCGCTTCTATGACAACGGGCAAAACTTTCAGGATCCAAATTAGATTCCAGAAAACTGATAGAAACCCGGTGTAAATATTTCTCTTTGGCCAGCATCACTTCAACATAATTTCCGCTGCCACGAAACCAGATAACATCTTTTAAATCGACAATCTGTACAAGACTTATTGAGCGGATAATCAACACCTTCAGGTATTTTTTTTCCTGTGTGGATTCCAATTGTTGTCTGGTTACTGAGTCAATTAACTGCGCTTTTCCTGACAAACCATTTAAACGATTAACAGTTTGAGTGAAGCGTTCGTCACTAAACGGCTTTAACAGATAATCCAGCGCATAAAGCTCGAATGCCTGTAACGCATAATCACTGTACGCACTGACAAATACTACAAGCGGTGGATTTTTCAAGCTTAGTAACCCGGTAGCTGCTGAAATGCCATTTCGTTTTGGCATTCGAATATCCAGAAATATCACATCGGGCTGCAGGTTAGTGACATGACTTTCCAAATCCTGACCATTTTCAAGCTCTAACACGACTGTCCAGTCAGTAAATTTATCAATAAGCTGGCGTAAGTTAATACGCGCCAATGGTTCATCATCTACAATTATTACCGTCTTAATCATTTTCATACCTTATGGGTAAAATGATACTGACCGAAAACATCTGTTCATTTGAAAAAATAATTAACCCGGCTTTATTACCATAAAGTAATTCCAATCTTTCGCGTAAATTTTTCAGTGCAACCCCGGCACCTTCATGATGCGTGGGGATCAAAGGCGTGTTCTCTACTTTTATCCTG
>CBFGPN010000087.1:0-15324 GCA_965650675.1 uncultured Cellvibrio sp. | reverse complement strand
AAAAAAATGAGTCTGTTTTTATTGGAAATTTCTTTTTGGACTGTGCATATGAGCCAACTTTATGGCGCTATCATTCTGATGGCATAAAGGCATTTGAAGATCAGGTTAGCGAGTACAAAAATTCATTTCCTTTCCTGAATCTCGATTCTGTTTCGTTTAGATTGTTTAAAACAACAGAGTTTGGACATGATTACGAGCTGCCAATAAAATAATGAGTAAGATGTTCATCGTATGAAATTAAATAAAATGGCATCAAAATTACTATTTGAAAATAAATCTATAGTTTTCACATAAAACCACATCCAGTACTCCTAAATCAGTGATATGAAACTCTATGTAGTGTGTTTTGCTAAATTTTTTTAACCTTTGCAGCCCATTTTCTTTGCATAACTGATTTTTATTTCCATACTTATCAATCGGAATACGTTATCCGTAAATATCCCTCAATTAATCGAGAGACATTGGAGTGATTTATGGCTATATCGTCGAATAATGCGCCTCTGCCTTTTGATTTTTCCGTTGCTGAAACGGACACTCATACTGATTCTTCACTTGATGAAAGTTTCGATTTTTTAATCAAACAAATGTTGCATTCACTTCGCGTGCGATTGGACATGGAAGTGGCTTTTGTTTCGCACTTTATTAATGGCAGACGTTTATTTAAATATATCGATAATGCAAAGGGAGTCGATATTATTCAAGTAGGAGGGAGTGATCCGCTAAACGAAAGCTATTGCCAACGTGTGGTAGATGGGCGATTACCGGAGTTAATTACTGACGCCCAGCTACTGGAAGCAGCCTGTGAGTTGGCAGCAACAAAATTGGTTCCAGTTGGCGGGCACCTGAGCGTGCCAATTTATTTAAGTAACGGAGAGTTATTTGGCACCTACTGTACTTTTAGCCGGCACGCCAGAACCGATTTAAATGAACGCGACCATTCACTCATTAGAGTATTCGCGGATATTACAGCATCGTTGATTGAAAATAGTAAAAAAGATTTCAAAGAAGTAGAAAGCAAACGCACACAGATAGAAAATCTTATGGACGAACAGGCTTATCATGCCGTTTTCCAGCCTATATTTCATATCAAAGACAACAAGCTTTGGGGTTATGAGGCTCTCACCCGTTTCAATAATTTCCAATGTACTCCGGACAAAATTTTTGAACAGGCTGATGCACTAGGTCTTGGTAGCAAGCTGGGTGTTCAAGTGATGGCATGTGCACTGGAAGATGGAAAATCGTTTTCAAAATCGCTGATTATTAATTTAAATGCAACGCCCGAATTAATTTTAAGCGGTGCATTGCTGGAATTATTTGCACCTTATGAAGATTTAAGCCGCTACGTATTGGAAATAACGGAGCACGTCATAGTTCAGGATTATCAGGAAATACAATTAGCAATCGATCCCTTGCGAAAACGAGGTATGCGATTGGCAGTGGATGATACCGGTGCCGGTTACGCCAGTTTTCGCCATATACTGTTACTCAAACCGGAAATTATTAAATTGGATATCAGTTTGATTCGCGATATAGATCAAAACGAACAAAAACAGGCATTAACGGCAGCATTGGTTGCTTTTAGCAAACGAGGCAATCATCTGTTAATTGCCGAGGGTGTGGAAACCAATGCGGAAATGGCTGTGTTGCGCAGTCTGGGAGTTGATCTGGTGCAAGGTTATTTATTTTCGAGATCTTTGCCCATTCACCATTTTGCTGACCTCAACAGACTGCATCACTGAAAAATTAAAATAACATCGCCGGATTTATTTGAACGTCATCAAATACTTTCGCACAAAAGATTTTTATTCAAACGTTTTACACGAATAAAATTTTCCGTTTTTTCCAGACGAAAAAAAAGCACCATCAAGTGCTTTTTTTGAAACCAAATTTGGTAGGACTAACTGGACTCGAACCAGCGACCCCCACCATGTCAAGGTGGTGCTCTAACCAACTGAGCTATAGTCCTGAAGAGGTGGGCACTTTACCAATCTCTTCCGCTGAGAACAAGATCTAAATCAGCTTTTTAGCTGACTCAAACCTCTTTGCAAATCCGCCTTCAAATCCACAATATCTTCCAATCCCACTGCAATACGAATCAAGTTTTCTGTGATACCTGCTTCTGCTTTTTGTTCCGGCGTCAAGCGGCCATGTGTTGTGGTTGCAGGATGAACAATTGTAGTTTTGGCATCGCCCAAATTGGCAGTGAGGGACATGATCTTTGTGGCGTCAATCACTGACCAGGCTTGCTCGCGATTACCCTTTACTCTAAAAGATAAAACTCCACCAAAAGCGGTTTGTTGTTTCGCAGCCAACGCATGTCCCGGATGATCAGACAATCCACCATAGAAAACTTTTTCAACCGCTGGATGAGCCTTTAACCATTGCGCCAATTCCAAAGCGCTACGTGAATGCGCCTCCATACGCAAACGCAAAGTTTCCAACCCTTTTAAAAATACCCATGCATTAAACGGACTCAGAGTCGGCCCTGCGCTGCGAATAAATCCCAAAACCTCATCGATATATTGTTTGGGCCCTGCAACAACACCGCCCAAACAACGCCCTTGCCCATCAATATATTTTGTTGCTGAATGCACAATTAAATCAGCACCAAAATTTAATGGCTTTTGTAATGCCGGTGTGCAAAAACAATTGTCTACAACCAACAGTGCATTGTATTTGTGTGTGATATCAGCCAAGCGTTGGATATCAATAATATCGGACAAAGGATTGGATGGTGTTTCAACAAAAACCAATTTTGTTTTTGCAGTAAAACCGGATTCCCATGCAACATAATCGGTAGGATTAACAAAGGTTGTACTGACACCGAATTTCGCCAAATATTTCGTCAGCAAAACCGTCGTTGTACCAAATACACTGCGTGAACATAAAATGTGATCGCCCGATTGCAACAAGGCAATGCAAGTACACAAAATCGCGGCCATTCCCGATGAAGTAGCAACAGCAGACTCAGCACCTTCAAGTGCCGCAATGCGCTCTTCAAACATACGTACAGTCGGGTTGGTATAACGCGAATAAACATTTCCCGGCTGCGCGCCGGAAAAACGATCTGCAGCTTCCTGTGCACTGCCAAACACATAGCTTGATGTCAGAAATAATGCTTCGCTGTGTTCACCTTCTGCAGAACGTACTTGCCCTGCCCGCACAGCCAAAGTATCAATTCCCAACTCGCTAAAAATATCTTCATCAAATTGATTCAAGACAAAGCTCCTGATTAAGTATTCCCGTTATGTAAACCAATCGGCAATTCCATTTGTTTGCTGGATTTTTTACCTGATTTGGCCTCATCACTTCTTGCTGCCGCCAGTCTTTCCAAATATTCCTGCGTCACATCGCCGGTACAATATTCACCCGTAAATACGGCACAATCAAATTGGGTAATTTTTTTATTACCTTCAGCTGATGCAGCGATTAAATCTTCCAGATCTTGATAAATTAACCAATCAGCGCCAATTTCACGGCAAATTTCATCATGCGTACGGCCATGAGCAATTAACTCGGTTGAGGTCGGCATATCAATTCCATAGACATTCGGAAATTTAACTGCAGGTGCTGCGGAAGCAAAATAAACTTTTTTTGCACCTGCATCACGAGCCATTTGGATAATTTGCTGACAAGTAGTACCGCGCACGATTGAATCATCCACCAACAAGACAACCTTGCCTTTAAATTCCAGTTCAATTGCATTTAATTTCTGGCGAACAGATTTTTTACGTTGCTGTTGACCCGGCATAATAAATGTGCGGCCGATGTAACGGTTTTTTACCAGCCCTTCACGAAAATTCACACCCATTTTTTGCGCCAATGCCTGGCCCGCAACACGACTTGAATCCGGAATCGGAACAACCACATCAATATCGTGATCCGGTCTTTCCCGCATAATTTTTTCTGCCAGTTTTTCACCCTGACGCAAACGTGCACGATAAACCGAAACACCATCCATCATTGAATCAGGACGAGCAAAATAAACATGCTCGAAAATACAGGGCGTCAAACGCGAATATTTTGCGCATTGGCGACGATGCAGATCACCCTCTTCAGTAATATAAATTGCTTCGCCCGGCGCAACATCATCAATTAACTGAAAGCCCAATACATCCAGTGCCACACTTTCTGATGCCACCATATATTCAGTGCCATCATCTGTTTCCCGACTGCCGTAAACCAGAGGACGAATACCATTGGGATCACGGAATGCGACCAATCCATAATTGGCAATCAGGGAAACAACCGCATAACCACCGCTAACACGATTATGCACGCCGCTGACTGCAGCAAAAATATCATCCGCGGTAGGATTCAATTTACCTTGCAATTGCAACTCATGTGCAAATACATTGAGTAAAACTTCTGAATCAGAATCCGTATTAACGTGCCGCAAATCAGTTTTAAAAACTTCTTCACTCAACTTTGCTGCGTTAGTCAAATTTCCGTTATGCGCCAGGGCAATTCCATAAGGGGAATTAACATAAAAAGGTTGCGCCAATGCCGGGCCTGAACTGCCCGCTGTTGGATAACGCACATGCCCTATTCCCAAATTACCCAGCAGACGTTGCATGTGACGAGTTCTGAAAACATCCTGCACCAGACCATTGGCTTTTTGCTGAACCATCCGACCATTTTCACACGTCACTATACCGGCGGCATCTTGCCCGCGATGTTGCAAAATTGTCAGTGCATCATACAACTGCACATTGACATCATTTTTACCAACAATACCTACAATGCCACACATAAAATTTGCCTCACCGACTTTAGAACATGCAAAAAATAACACTCAATATTTTAAATCGAATGTTGGTCTGCGACACCAAACAATTGAATAATCCAATGACTAACTTGACTATAGACTGATGCTGCAACATCACTCCATTGCAAAAAAAATGGAATTAAATAAGATTCCTGCCACCATTGGTTTTGCTGAATCTGGGTTAATTTCGGCGACACTATCAGTATCAACATAATAATCACCAAACCTCTCAAAACACCGAACACAATACCTAATGTTCGATCAAGAAAAGATAATCCCGAAAATTTAATTAAAATACCCATCAAGTATTGTATAAATGCGCCGAGTATCAGTACTGAAATAAAAATAATTAAAATAGCTGAAAGTGTTCTTACGGAAGGATTGTCAATAACTGAAACCAACAGGGGTTCTACAGAACCAAGAAAAATTCGGGCACAAAGGGCTGCAATAATCCATATCGCCAGAGAAAGCGCTTCCCGCATTAAACCGCGAATCAACCCAAACAGGCAGGACACTAGCAAGATTCCTACAATGACCCAATCGGCCCAATTCATCTAATAGCAGCTCCGGAATTCTTTGTTGAGGTCAGGTCAACGACAGGCGCGCATTCTAACAGAGACTGAGAGTTTTAGGGCTTATAGGGATAAATTCTGGCATCAACTCTTAGTTGTTTATCGATTATGGATTTGGTTTTTATTGCATCTTCTTTATCTATCTTGGGACCAACGAATAATCGGTGCATGGTTCCTTTATCAGTGATCACACTGCGCAGATAGGCCTTGTGCCCTTCTGACTGCAAGGTTTTCAATAATTTTTCTGCAGCCTCTTTTTGACCGAAACTTCCAACCTGAACCACCCATGCATCAGGCAAATCTGCCACCGTCGCTGCCGATGAAGCCATCGAACTCGTAACCACTTCAACTGGCAATTCATCAGGCACAAACATAGTGGCGGGATCTTCCGCGGGCTCAATATTTTCAACAGGTGTTGGCCCGTCAAAATCTACCGCGGTAATGCTAGGCTTTGCAGGGATTTGCGAATCCGTGTTAACGGTATAGGCTTCTTTATCACGAAAAAAACCAGGTAATAGCAAAACACCCAGCGCAATCAAAATTGTTGCACCCAACAATCGATGTTTTAATCTTTCGTGCACGTTTTTCTCCTGATATTTTTCAAAAAGATTATCAATCAGACATCAGTAACTGATGGAAATTCATAACCTATACCTACCAGACTCTATTATTGGCTCCAATAGAAGAAAAGCAAAATCAAATGAATTTAAAATCAACATTAGAAAATAAAAAGCCCAATCAAAATTGATCGGGCTTTTTATTTTACTGATGGCGGAGAAGGGGGGATTCGAACCCCCGATACCCTTATGGGGTATACTCCCTTAGCAGGGGAGCGCCTTCGGCCTCTCGGCCACCTCTCCGTACGAGGCGCGCATCATACCATATCTATTTGAAAATCAAAGCATTGTGATTTACAAACAACTTGTGATTTACAACAGAAAAAGCAATCCGCGGAATAATTCACACCATCAAGAATAAAAAATCCAAAGAAAATTCTATTCAAACATGCAAATTATTTTTCAATAACAAAAAACAACAACGCGACGAAGATTACTCCTGCGTCGCGTTGCTTCTGAACTCACCAGGCAACTAGCCTTCCTGTGAGTCTTGACCATTCTTCTCGCGCTGGATTCGCTGGTAAATCTCCTCGCGGTGAACCGCTACATCTTTTGGAGCATTTACGCCAATACGAACCTGATTACCCTTAACACCCAAAACAGTTACAGTGACTTCGTCACCAATCATCAAAGATTCACCAATACGGCGAGTTAATATCAACATTTTTAATCTCCTTCACTCATCCTGTAAGAGCACGACTTAGACAACCATTGCCACCATCGCCCCTTTTTGAAACCCTGTCGCGTCTCTGACAACTGATTGCCCAAAACCAAGTATCGACTACTTTTTACGAAAGGGAGCAAAAACAAACACTTGTGGTTATTGTTACAGCTGTTTCCAGCCAATAGACCTTTACTCAACCTCCAGCTTTCAGGGCCTAGCCCCTCACTCTGCCCTCTGATGGTTCGGCATCCAATCCAAAAGCGGTGTGAAGACTTCTCACAGCCAGCTCCAAGTAACGCTCGTCGATAATCACCGAAATTTTGATTTCAGAGGTGGTTATCATCTGAATGTTGATATTGTCTGCAGCCAATGCCGTAAACATACGCGACGCCACACCTGCGTGAGATCGCATACCAACACCCACTATCGAAACTTTTGCAATTTTATCGTCACTGCGAACTTCACGGGCACCTAACTCTTTAGCCACGTTTTGTAACACAGCAACCGCTTTATTCATATCATTTTTATGCACAGTGAATGTTAAATCCGTAGTGCCATCAGCCGATACGTTTTGAACGATTACATCCACTTCAATGTTGGCATCGCCAACCGGTGCCAATATACGTGCAGCGACACCGGGAGTATCGGGAATTCCTGCCAGGGTAATTTTGGCTTCATCGCGATTAAATGCGATACCAGAAACAATAGGTTGTTCCATAGTCGAGCTTTCCTCATCGAGGGTAATTAAAGTTCCGGGACCTTCTTTGAAACTGTGTAATACGCGCAGGGGCACTTTATATTTTCCAGCAAACTCAACCGAGCGAATTTGCAAAACTTTTGAGCCCTGACTGGCCATTTCCAGCATTTCTTCAAATGTAATTTTGTCGAGACGTTTTGCTCTGTCGCAAATACGCGGGTCGGTTGTATAAACGCCATCAACATCGGTATAAATCTGGCATTCGTCTGCCGTCAACGCGGCGGCCAATGCTACGCCGGTAGTATCAGAGCCACCGCGCCCCAGAGTGGTGATATTGCCCCGATCATCCACGCCCTGAAAACCGGCGACCACAACCACACGTCCGGCTTTGAGATCAGCACGAATATTCGCCTCATCAATAGATTGGATGCGTGCTTTGGTGAACGCACTGTCAGTTAATATGCGCACCTGACCACCGGTATAAGAACGAGCTTCAATGCCACACTTTTTCAGTGCCATACACAGAAGTGCGATGGTGACTTGTTCACCCGTTGATACCAACACATCCAACTCGCGTGGATCCGGAGTTTCCTGAATTTCTTTTGCCAATGCAATCAGGCGATTGGTTTCACCGCTCATAGCAGAAACCACCACCACCATGTCATGCCCTTGGGCACGAAAGCTGGCAACTTTCTCAGCAACTTGTTGGATTCGTTCAACAGAACCTACTGAAGTGCCACCGTATTTTTGAACCAACAAACTCATTTAAGCTCAACCTTTAAACCACAGGGAAGTAATAACCCGATCACAAAAAAGGGCTGCAATTAAACACTAGATTGCGACAAAAGTTAACCCGAAAACTTGTTAATTATTCACATAAATCCACATCTTTATGTTTTTTTGTTCAGCAATTAACCGAGTTGCGAATCCACCCAGGAAGCAACTGATGCCAATGCCGGATTCAATTGGCTAACATCTGTACCACCACCTTGAGCCATATCAGCACGGCCACCGCCTTTGCCACCAATTTGTTTGGCGACATGCCCCACCAAATCACCCGCTTTAACTTTGTTGGTGAGATCTTGTGTAACACTCGCAACCAAAGAAACTTTTCCATCTTCAATTGTTGATAACAATACAATCGCCGAACCCAGTTTTTGCTTGTATTGATCCGCAATATCACGCAAGGATTTTGCGTCAGCACCCTCCAGATTCAACACCAATAATTTGCCGACACCAATATCTTTTGCCTGGGATGTTAAATCCCCACCGGAAGAGCTCGCTAATTTTGTTTTCAAACTGGCAAGATCTTTTTCCAGTTTGCGATTTTGCGCAACCAAGGCTTCCAATTTTTCCAGCAAATTATCGCGATTGGCTTTTAACGCAAAACCAGCTGCATCCACCAAGGATTCAACATAATCAAAACGGGCCAACGCCTGTTGTCCGGTAACGGCTTCTATGCGACGAATACCTGCTGCAACACCTGATTCGGAAATAATTCGAAACAAACCAATATCACCCGTACGTTGCACATGAGTACCGCCACAAAGCTCAACAGAGAAGCCTTCACCCATAGTCAACACACGAACCCTGTCACCATATTTTTCACCAAAAAGTGCCATAGCACCTTTGGATTTGGCTTCATTCATATCGCACAAATCAGTTTGTACTGCAGAGTTGATTTGAATTTGCTGATTAACCAGACTCTCAATTTCTTTTAATTGATTTTGCGTCACAGCTTCAAAATGTGAAAAATCAAAACGTAAACGTTCTGAATCAACCAACGAACCTTTTTGAGTAACATGTTCACCCAAAATTTTACGCAGTGCAGCATGCATTAGATGTGTAGCCGAGTGATTTAATGCTGTCGCCTGACGCACATGGCTATCAACTCGTGCGGTCACATTATTGCCAACAGAAATCGCACCTTCCAGCACTTTCACCAGATGTAAATGCGCTGCGCCCTGCTTTTGGCAATCACCTACTTCAATACGGTTACTACCCGATTCAATATAACCACAATCACCCGCCTGACCGCCGGATTCTGCATAGAAAGGCGTTTTATCCAATACCAACGCACCTTCATCGCCTGCTTCCAAACGATCAACTTTTTTGCCGTCTTTAATCAAGACCAGCACTTTGCCTTGATTATGTAGATGGGTGTATCCCAAAAATTCCGTTGCAGGTAAATCCAAACCGGCAGCGGTGTAATCCACTTTAAATTTCCCGGCAGCACGTGCACGTGCACGCTGCTCACCCATTGCAATTTCATAACCGGCAAGATCAATTGTCATGCCGCGTTCACGTGCAATATCGTTAGTTAAATCAACTGGAAAGCCATAGGTATCATATAAAGTAAAGACAATTTTTCCTGGAACTTCATTGCCTGATATTTTAGCCAACGCCTCTTCAAGAACAGCTATTCCCTTATCAAGCGTTTTTTCAAATTGCTCTTCTTCCTGCAACAATACACGTTCGATTTGTGCCTGATTTTTAATTAATTCCGGGTAGGCATCACCCATTACTTCAGCAAGTGCTTTTACGATTTTATGAAAGAAAGGCTGCTTTTGACCCAGCTGATTACCATGGCGAATGGCGCGACGAATAATACGGCGTAAAACATAACCACGACCTTCATTGGAAGGTGTCACACCATCGCTGATTAAAAACGAACAGGAACGAATATGGTCGGCAATAACACGCAGCGATTTGTTTTCCAAATCCTGATTGCCGGTTGCGTCTGCAGCCGCTTTTAACAAATGTTGGAACAAATCAATTTCATAGTTGGAGTGTACATGCTGCATCACAGCTGAAATACGCTCCAGCCCCATACCGGTATCAACAGATGGTGCAGGCAGGGGATGCAAAACACCATCGGCCGTGCGATTAAACTGCATAAACACGTTGTTCCAGATTTCGATATAACGATCACCGTCTTCTTCCGCTGAACCCGGCAAGCCACCCCAGATATCGGCACCATGATCATAAAAAATTTCAGTGCAGGGACCACAAGGGCCTGTGTCACCCATCGCCCAGAAATTGTCTGATGCATAGGGCGCACCTTTGTTATCGCCGATACGGATAATACGATCAGGTGCAAGGCCCACTTCTTTATTCCAGATATCAAACGCTTCATCATCTGAGGCGTAGACAGTAACCCAAAGTTTTTCAGCAGGAATTGCCAGCCAGTCTTTGGAAGTTAAAAATTCCCATGCAAATTTGATTGCATCGCGCTTGAAATAATCACCAAAACTGAAATTACCCAGCATCTCGAAAAAAGTATGATGGCGCGCCGTGTAACCCACGTTTTCCAAATCATTGTGTTTGCCACCGGCACGTACACATTTTTGTGAAGTCGTGGCGCGCTTGTAACTGCGTTTATCCGCTCCGAGGAATACATCCTTGAACTGATTCATGCCCGCATTGGTAAACAACAAGGTGGGGTCATCACCCGGAACCAGTGAACTACTGGAGACAATTGTGTGACCTTTGGACTCAAAATATTTCAAAAAGGCGTTGCGAATTTCAGCGCTTTTCATAGTGTTTACTCAAACTCTAATTAGATTTGTTCGATAGCCGAAGCAGGTAACTGCTCAATTTCTTCCCGTGTCAAAGCTCTTGCTTCGGATTCCAGCATTACCGGAATATCATCGCGAATGGGATAAGCCAGACCGCTGGCCCGACACCAGAGCTCCTGCTTGTCCGCTTTGTATTCCAGCTCGCCCTTGCTGACAGGACAAACCAAAATACTCAGTAATTTTTTATCGATCATCTTGCTCTACCAGTTAGCGGGATAAATGAGGGCGACAGTTTACACTGGCAGCTGCAAATCTGTCTCCAGCATCGGTTGATTAAAAGTCGTACGGGGGATCAGAACTCGATCAGAGTCGTTTTTTGAAAGCAGGCAGGGGAATACTGAAATAACAGTGGATTCAATCCGGGAACCAATCGGTTGCCACCAACCATTCGTTGAGATTCAAAATCGGCATGGGACGACCGATAAAATATCCCTGTGCTTCATCACATCCCATTTTATTCAAGGACTCCAGCAGTGCTTCGTTTTCCACACCCTCTGCCACCACTTTTAATCCCAGGTTATGCGCCAGGTTGATAGTTGAATGCACAATAATTTCATCCTGCCGATCTTCCAACATATTGCGTACAAATGAATTATCAATTTTCAGTGTATGTACTGGCAAACGTTTCAAATACGCGAGCGATGAATAGCCGGTACCAAAATCATCAATCGACAACAACACGCCCAAAGCATGTAAATTATCCAGAATCCTCAATGCACGTGTCGGGTCAGTCATGATAGAACTTTCGGTAATTTCCAACTCCAGCCTATCCGCCGGTAACTGATATTTTTCCAATAAACGTGCAATCATTTTCGGAATATTTTCATCCATCAAATTACGCGCAGATAAGTTCACTGCAATGGTGAGATCCAATCCTTGTTCATGCCAATGACGCGCTTGCTCAATACTTTTTTCTACAACCCAAGCTGTTAATGGATGAATCAAACTGGTCATTTCAGCTATGGGAATAAAATCATTGGGCGGCACAAACCCCAATTCCGGATGCATCCAACGAATCAATGCTTCAAAACCGTAACAACGTTTTTCATGCAATAACACTTTGGGTTGATAGTGCAAACAAAGTTGATTTTCACGAATCGCACGCCCCAATTCGCCAATCATGGTTAAACGTTTTTGCGAATGCGGATCAATTTCCGTATTGTAAATTGCATAACCCAACATCTGCGATTTGGCGTGATACATGGCAATATCGGCATAGCGCATCAAGGTGTGATGATCCTGGGCTTGTGTCGGTGAAATCGCAATACCGATACTCACTGACACTTCGGTACAAAATCCTTCCAGATCAAACTCCAGCGTTAATGCATCAGTTAATCTGTGCGCGATAATAACCGCTTGATGGGGACTGCGAATTCGCGGCAAAAATATAGCGAATTCATCGCCACCCAAACGCGCCACCATGCCCTGCACATCCAGCATTTCTGCCGTCAACCGCGGGCCAATTTGTTTTAACAAGGCATCACCGGTTTTATGCCCGAGGGTGTCATTGATTTCCTTGAATCTATCGATATCCAATAACATCAGTGCGCTGATCTGGTCTTCCTGGCGAGCCGCAAAACAGTTTTCCATATCGACATAAAGTTTTTCACGATTGGGCAAGCCAGTGAGTGCATCGTGGTAAAAATGATAATGCAATCTTTCTTCGTAGCGTTTACGCGCCGTAATATCTTTTGTGGTTCCCCACACACGTTTTAAATAACGGCCTTCAACAATGCCTGCACAGGATATTTGAAAATAAAAATCTTTTCCGCGACTGTCGCGCCGAATAATATCGTAGTCGCTCAGGTGGTAATTATTTTTTACGAAAGCATCAAGATCAATAACATAGTGGCGAGACCCGCTATCGCGCAATCCCATACCCAGAATTTCATCCAACTCTTTGATACCCAACATGGTTAATAACACTTTGTTGGCATCAATCAGACGCGCAGCGGACTCTATTGCTTCCATCTGAGCTTCAATAGGTAAATGCGTATCAACCGGCGGGTTCATGTCGTAACACCAAACCGCATCCGAGCTCAAATCAGACAAAACTTTAAGAACAGATTCATCAGCAGTTTTTGCAGACGAATCCGGGTTTGAAGCAAGAGTCAAAAATGGCGGATTTTTACGACGCATAAATTCTGTTGTTAACGAAGATACTAGATGAGTCTAGTTCCAGTTTGAATCTATGCCATTAAAAGCACTGCTTTAATAATGCGGCGGTTTTTCCAGGGTGATTTCAACGCCTGCCGATTCAGGATTCGCCAAAAAATCTTCCATTTTTTTCGCAAGCTGCCTGACTTGCTGCTTCAACGTCAAAATTTCAGCATCTTGTTTTATGACAATATTATTGAGATCCGCCAGCAAATCTTCCTGATAGGCAATACGGGTTTGTAAATCGATGAGTTGGTTGTCTATATCCGCCATTTTATTTCTCCAGTACCGAATAAATTGCATCAATCAATTTAATGACGCGTTGATCAATCAATAAACTTTGCCCCATTCGTTGACTGACGTAGCCAAAACCCAATCCATAATCGGGGTCAGCAAAGCCGATTGAACCACCGGCACCGGGATGTCCAAAAGCCCGTTGACCACGACCCAACAAACAATCCGCACGCTGTTGCGACAGCATAAACCCACAGCCAAATCTTAAGGGCAAACCCAGCACTTTATCCATTTCAAAGGTTTGTTGCTGCCAACATAAAGACAAAACGTCTGCATTCAACAAGCGGCTCGATGGTGCGGCCAAATCACCATAAATTCTGGCAAGCCCAAGCGCATTGGTATGCGCATTGGCGGCAGGAATTTGCGCCTGACGCCAGGCCATAGTGTTGGTGGATGTCATTAAACTGATGGGATTTGAAAATGCACGATTGGTGACGCCGCGAGGGTCAGCTTTCATAATTTTCCCCAACGCAAAACTATCAGCATCTGCAGATAAATTTTCAGTCGAATTTTTTATCGCCGATAATTTCTTCAGGGGCAGTGTATCCACAATCTGTGACAATTTTTCTGCAGGGACACCAAAATGACAGTCAACATTTAACAAGCCTGCAACATGTCGTTGAAAATAATCATTAAAACTTTTTGCTCCCGTCACCCGTTTGACCAACTCCCCCAAAATCCATCCATAAATAAAAGGCGAATAACCTTGTGCAGTATCCGGTTGCCACCAGGGTTGAGCAATTTCAATAGCATGAATCATTAATTCCCAGTCAAATATTTGCTCCTGGGTAAGCACCTGATGAAAAGCAGAAAGCCCGCTGCGATGCATCAGTATTTGTCGGACAGTAATGAATTCTTTATTAAATTGCGCAAATTCAGGCCAATAATTTGCAACCGGTTTATCCAATTCCAGCTTGCCCTGTTCAACAAGTTGCAATACACAAATTGCGACCAATCCTTTGCCTGCCGAAAAAACATTCACCAGTGTATCTTCTGTCCAGGCCACAGACTGTTTATCCAACACACGGTTCTGGCCAACACCGCCAACAATATTCAGTACCAACTCACCCTGAATAATCAACGCAAGACCGGCACCGTCATCACCTTCTGATTGATTTGCCGCAAAAACATCAATCACCGACTGCCATTCACTGCCTGTTACAATATTGACCTGCACCATTCAATTCCTCATCAATTACAACTGATGTATTCTAACAGCACTTTTTTGCCAGACTCGACAGAGATCATCATGAAAGACAAAAACTCCAAGCTGGTTTACTCCACTGAAACAGGCCGCGTAAAAGAGGAAAAAATCAAACCGGTTATTCCGCAAACTGATGGTTTTGTGCGTATTCGTCGCGAAACGGCAGGTCGCAATGGAAAAGGAGTCACTACCATCACCGGAATTCCCCTCGCAGAACCTGAGCTAAAAGAATTGGCAAAAGTGCTGAAAATCAGCTGCGGTGTTGGCGGCTCTGTGAAAGAAGGAGTGATCGAAATTCAAGGCGATCAACGCGAAAAAATTAAATCGGAATTGGAAAAACGCGGCTATCAAGTCAAATTGGCAGGCGGATGATGAACGATCTACCACTCGACCCACAGTTACTCAAAGGATTGGTAACCACCCCCATGCCTTACGGAAAATTCGCCGGCACTCTGATCGCCGATATTCCCGAGTATTACCTGGTCTGGATGGCACGTACCGGATTTCCCAAAAGCAAACTGGGCGAACTCTTGTCACTCATGTATGAAATCCGATTGAATGGATTGGAGTATTTGTTGAACCCCTTGCGAAAGGGTTCCAGCAGTTTGCATTAAACTTAATCAGCGCCAAATAATAACGAGTATATTTCATGATTAAAATAATAGTTTTATCGATTTTATTTTTGACTTGCCTGACAACCCAATCAAGAACCTATCATCCATTTAATGATGAATGGCTTTTTAAAAAAATGGATAACCCTGACAATCAATTTC
>CBFGPN010000086.1:0-15478 GCA_965650675.1 uncultured Cellvibrio sp. | reverse complement strand
TGTTGCGATAGGCGCAACGATTTTCTTTTTGATTATGGATGTTTTATTAATTGCCGGTTGTTCGCTGAAATTTTTTGATGGTGGATGGTTTTCGTTATTAGTCGCTGCTTGTCTATTTGTTCTGATGAGTACTTGGCAACGCGGTCGCCAAATCGTGATGAATACCATTCGTCGTGAAGGTGTGGAATTGCAAACTTTTATTGATTGTTTGCGCGTCGATGACATTCAAAATGCAGATCGTATTGCGGTTTATATGGTGGCCGATCCAACCACAGTTCCCCAGGCGCTCTTACACAACCTCAAACACAATCAAGTGCTTCATCAAAAAAATATTATTTTGACTGTGCAATTTAGTAATGCGCCCTGGGTGAGTGAGAGTGAACGTGTAGAGGTACAAAGTTTTGGTAAGCAATTCTGGCGAGTCACTCTGCATTTTGGTTTTATGGATCAACCTAATGTCCCAGCTGCACTGAAACTTTGCGAACAATATGATTTACCAATTCCATTATTTCAAACCAGTTATTTTTTAAGCCGCGAATCCATAGTGTCTACCCCGGGCAGTGGCATGTCGCCCTGGCGAGAAAATTTATTTGCCACTATGAGTCGCAATGCAGGCGGTGTCGTAGAATTTTTTCACTTGCCAGATAATGCTGTTGTGGAATTGGGAACGCGAGTGCAGATTTAGATGACCTATAAGGTATTTTTCTAAAAACGGTTTATCGCTTTCTTTAAAAGCTTCTATACTCTTTGCGCCTGCACCACTAAATATAGGTGCAGGGAGATTTTTAAACAGGATAATTATCAGGAAAATATTTATGAAACTTAAAAAGGCTTTATTAACAGGATTATTTGCATTATTTGGATTCAATAATATTGCAATTGCGGCACCAGAATCCTTAATGACCATATCTCCCGGATCGGGTCTGTACGCATATCCCCAGAAGTTTGATATATCGATCGACATTTCATCCTTGCAATACTTACCCAGCCCCTTGGCTCCACCCTATTACGATCCGACAATTCCCGGATCATTTGTTCGAATAAATGCTTTTGTAAATGGAATCGATGCGACCACATGGTTTAATGAATGCATGCAGGAGTACAGCATGCCTGAACTTAATTCGCGATTGTTATTGTGCAAGGTTGTTGACCATACACCATTTCAACCGGGAACTAATGTTTTACGCGTTGAAATTTTTGACGGCATGGAAATTAATTCGGCTGAAGTGGTTTATGAATTTCAGGCCGCACAGTTAGTAGCTAAATCTTTACCCTACCGATTAAATGTTCAAGGGAAAAGTGTTAATACATCAAGTGGTGTGCAGGTGACTTACGGCCAAGTAGTGTATATATCGGCCACTGGCACAGTTAACACTTGGCCTTCAAATCCATCATTTCCAATTTCTACACCCAGAGGCACACAAGTTTGTGCGAGCACGAGTACTTGTATAATGCCTAACGTTCCTGTGGGGGCATTGATGGTAAAAATAGGTGAGTATGGTAGATGGATGTATGCAGGAACTAATTACCGATTGGTTGCCGATCGCCCGGGGGAATTGATGTTTGGTGTAAATGATAAATCTGAACAAGTTGCTACATCAGATAACATAGGTAGCTACCAGGTGACGATTAGTAAATAAAAATTGATTTGGCTATGAAATGAAAGAGCTAAATTGATACCAATTTAGCTCTTTCATTGAATGCAAGTAAATTCGCAAACTTATAGTTAACATTTCAGTGCCATCTTATACTCAAGCCCTTTCTTAACCGTTAACCATTCCTGATCAATAATCGAAAACACCACTGTGTCGCGATAGGTGCCATCACTATTTTTCTGATGATTACGTAAAATTCCATCCTGCTTTGCACCCAGACGCGCAATCGCAGAACGTGAAGCCTGATTGTGCCAGTGAGTGCGAAATTCAACAGCAATTGCATTTAAGTTTTCGAAAGCATGTTTGAGTAATAAATATTTACACTCGGTATTCACGCCAGTTCTTTGGTAAGACCTGGCATACCAGGTGTAACCAATTTCAACACGACGATTGAGATTGTCCGCATTGCAGAAGCGAGTGCTGCCAATAATTTTTTGTGTTTTTTTATCGATAACAGCAAACAATAATGCACGACCAGCAGCTTGTTCGCTGAAAGCATATTCCAGATAGGCAACAATAGAATCTTCCGACGGAACCGATGTGTACCAAAGTTTCCAGAGTTCACCATCTGTTGATGCTTCCAATAAAGCGGATTTGTGATCGGCTTTTAACGGGATCAAGCGAACCAAATTGCCTTCAAGTGTTGTTTCATTTAACCAGTTATTCATGTTGTTACTTCTTGTTTGAAAAGATTTTTAGGCTAGCTTGTAGGCTGGGCAGTAATGCCCAGCAGATTCCCTCCACAAAAACCCAGTGTTGGGCATTACTGCCCAACCTACGGTCGCAATAAATAATTCATCGAAAAATATAAAGGAATACTATAAACAAGCTGCTGACATTGGACTTCGTTAGTCAACTCACATGCCGCCTAATCTTTTGATTGTATATTGCTGCAATCCTGCGATTAATGTCGGGTCTATGTCTAAATTCAAATAAGCGTCTGTCATTTTGTCTGGCGATATTTTTGATAATTTAAACTCGGCTATTCCTCGTGCAATATTAAATAAGATGTCAATTAAAGCGTACAACTCAGCAGTGTCATATAAATGCGAAAGCATGTCTCTGTTAGTTACGACTGTTTGGCTTTGTTCGTTGAATGATTTTTGGAGGCTGCGTACTCGTGAATTATGAATTTGTAGCTTAGTTAAAATATTTGCTAGGTGGTTTCCTATCTCTTCTGGAGCTAATGCAATACATTTGCTAAAAACTTCTTTGTAATCTGCTGCTGGTGGCTCGATTTTGTCTGGTGAAAGAGCTGTTTTATCATTCTGATTAACTTTTTCTAAAGCCTCAATCAATAAAGTTTTGTGTGATCTTAAGTGTGTGCATAAAGAACTAAGTGCTTCAGGTAAAAAAGCTCTTGCTGCAATAAAGTCTCGTTCACGTTGTTTGTTCATTCTGTAGTGCGAGATATAAAACGCAATAACACTTGCTACAAACGCCAGTACACCTACGTTCAATGATTGCCATCTGTCCCAAACTGCTTGAATGTGATCCCAATTGCCTTGAGTCAAAGGATAAATAAACATGCATATAAGATAGGCAATGGCGAATGGGGCAAGCATTTGCGGAGCAAATTTTATTATTTTATCGATCATAAATTATTCCTGTATTTGTAAATTCTTTACAACAAAAAAGGCCGAATCATTTCTAATTCGGCCTTTTGCATTTCACATCAATACTTACACATTGTAAGTCGTTGATGCCGTATTGCCGCCGCGACCTGTCCAGTTGGTGTGGAAGAATTCACCGCGTGGTTTATCGGTGCGCTCGTAAGTGTGTGCACCGAAGTAATCGCGTTGCGCTTGTAACAAGTTCGCTGGCAAACGCGCAGTGCGGTAGCCGTCGAAATAAGTTAATGCGGATGTGATGGTTGGTGCGGGGATGCCGTTTGCAATTGCGGCGGCAGCAACACGGCGCCAGCCAGCTTGTGCGGCATCAACAGTTTTGCGGAAATAATCATCCAGCAATAAATTTTGCAGAGCAGGATTTTTATCAAAAGCTTCTTTGATGTTGCCGAGGAAGGATGAACGGATAATACAACCGCCGCGCCACATCAATGCAATGCCACCGTAATTTAAATTCCAGCCGTATTCTTTTGCGGCTTCACGCATCAACAAATAACCTTGTGCGTAGGAAATAATTTTTGATGCAAACAGTGCGTTGCGTAAATCATTGATGAAAGCTTGTTTGTCGCCTTCGAATTTAATTGCTGGCCCACTGATAACTTTGGAGGCTTGAACACGTTCGCTTTTTTGTGATGACAGGCAGCGTGCAAATACGGCTTCGGAAATCAATGTGAGTGGAATGCCCAAATCCAGAGCGATTACACCTGTCCATTTACCTGTACCTTTTTGCCCGGCGGTGTCGAGGATTTTATCGACCAAAGGTGAACCGTCTTCATCTTTGAAACCGAGTATGTCACGGGTAATTTCGATCAGGTAGGAATCCAGTTCGCCTTTATTCCATTCGGCAAACACCTTGTGCATTTCATCTGCACTCATGCCGAGTAAATCTTTCATGATTTGGTAGGCTTCACAAATTAATTGCATGTCGCCGTATTCGATGCCGTTGTGAACCATTTTCACAAAATGACCGGCGCCGTTTTCACCAACCCAATCACAGCATGGGCTGCCATCAGCCACTTTTGCGGAAATGCTTTGGAAAATATCTTTCACATAAGGCCAGGCTTCGGGTGAACCGCCGGGCATGATGGATGGGCCAGTCAACGCACCTTCTTCACCGCCGGAAACACCGGTTCCAATGAAGCGCAAACCTTTGCTGGCGAGATAAGCCGTGCGACGGTCAGTGTCGGGGAAATGGGTGTTGCCACCGTCGATGATGATGTCACCTGCTTCGAGGTGAGGGATCAGTTGTTCAATGAAATCATCAACGGCCTTGCCCGCCTTTACCATCAGCATGATTTTGCGGGGTTTTGCCAGCGAAGCAACCAGCTCCTCAATGGAGCGGGCGCCGCGAATGGTTTTATCTTTGGCGCGGCCAGCCAGGAAATTGTCTACTTTTTCAACAGAACGATTGTAAGCAGTAACTGTATAGCCTTTGCTCGCCATATTGAGGATGAGGTTTTCCCCCATCACCGCCAAGCCAACCAAGCCTATATCGGAAAGTGGTTTCATATTCAGAGTGCCCATGTTGTGGTAGGTCCTATTAAGGTTGATAGTCTCACCGATAAGTGGATTACAGCTCTGACGGCTGTTTACCGAGGGCGCGTATTATTCCCGTTCGGGGGGCAAATTCCTAGTGAAAAATGAGCTCCTCCCCCTGCCAAGGGGGAGGTTAGGCGGGGGTAACGGGGCTCTGTCAGAAAAAACTTACCCCACCCTAACTCTCCCCTTGGCAGGGGAGGGGACAGATTTTATTTTTTGCGACCGTTCAATAACCAGCCAATCGGAGTCCAGCGCACCAGAATCAGATAACTGATGATGGCAATAGCCAGTGTGATGCCAACTGACAGTGAATATTTGATGACCAGTGAAAATTCTGTGTCCATGAGTTGATATTGCACGGCAAATACAATTGGCAAGTGCACTATATAAATCCAGTAGGAACTGTCGGATAAAAATCGTAACAAGCGATTGCGAATGTTCAGATATTTTTTACCGGCAATCAAACAAGCAATCGTCATCCAACAGGCTACTATCGCTTCCAAAAATGCCAGCAGTAATTTTTTAGCAAATGAATCCTGCGTTGGTACAAAACTGAATGCATCCGGCAAAAGTGAAAAATAAAATGCGTAGGTAGCCAGGCTGCCTATAAATAAAGCCAAGGCATAGTGGTTGAATTTATCTAAAAAATTCTGTTGTTGGTAAATTAAATAGCCCGCTGCAAACAGTAAACCGAAAAATCCAAATGACCAGAGTTGCGGTAAAAAACTTTCCGGTGCAGGGAAGGGCGCGGGCACTTGAATTAAAGCCGGTGTTAATAACAGAGGAAAAATAATCAGTAGAACGAATGGATGCAGTTGGCTGATTTTATTTTTAAGCCAACCGAAATTCACGTAACTCAAAATCCAGGTAAATAAACAGAAAAATATCAAATTGTATAAAAACCACAGGTGCATAGTCGTGGGGGGTGGAGTAGGTACGCTACCGGGATTCGCCATGCCATAAGCAATCATTCCCAAAAGGGCCGATTTGTGTTCGACATGAGTTGCCGCTGACAACATAGGCGCTACTACTGCCCACATACACAAAGGCCAAAAAATAATAAAAGGAAACACAATGCGTTTACAGCGATTCCACAACATATTACCCATGCCGCGATTAATCACCAGATAAGCGACAAAAAATCCTGCAATCACAAAAAACAATGGCATGCGAAATAAATGGGTAAACCAAAATACCCAATCCATCACTGCGGATTGTTGTCTGTCCGCCGTTAACCAAATGCCATGTGACATAGGGCTATAAGCCAGTGCAGCGTGAAAAAATACACCCGCGATCATGGCGAATGCGCGTAAATTATCAAAATAGTACAGGCGTGACTCGGCTGTAGAGTTCATAGGTCACCTAATAAGTTTGTTGGGATATGCCTGATGGATCAGGTGTGATTTAGATAAAAATCAGAGAAAGGTTTTTTTTCTGGACTGGATAAAAAAGGCAACGGCCAATGCCAGCAATGACAAAAGAATTTCAACTGACAATATGCCGATTGAAGTTGAATTCCAGATGGCTTCTTTGCCTTGTATGTTGCTCATAAGTGCTGGAGTTTTCCCCAGTACATACATAAAGGGGCTGGTGAGGCAGTTTAAAAATACCATCACAAAAATAATGCCGCCTTCAGATTCAATTGCCATGCCGACAGCCCAGGTTAAAAAATAATTCAGCAAAAAGAAGGTACAAAAAATTACGCTGTAAGGCACCAGCCCGTTAGGTAAATCGGTAGTAAACAAAACCGCCAGGAGTGCGAGTAAAATCAGTAACCAGGGAATCAAAAAAATACTGGCATTTGATATTAGTTTTGCGACCGCATAATCCAGCGGTGAAATAGGTAAGGACATAATAAAAGGCAGTGTTTGTTCTTTGCGCTCGTTAATCAAGGTAATAGCAATCTGGTGATTGCCAAGACCGATCAACATACAAATTAACAGCACGCTGGCCATATAAAATGCGGCTTCACCCAAACTAATAAAACTCAATGCGAGTATGGCACCGCCCATATACATGGCGATAATTTTTCGGGTTAGATGCCAGTCTTTGATAACTAATTTTTTTATCAGATCAATATTCAGTGGTTGGCTCATGATCTAACCTCGGCTCTTTTTTTGGCAAATACATTGGCAAGAAAAATTTGTTCCAGCGTCATACGTTCAATACTGCTAATAGTTAAACCCATGTCGTTAAGCTGACTAACTACTGAATCATCAAACTGACCTATGGTCAGTTCGTGCAATGAACCGTTCTGTTTTATATCAGTGATACTCGCGGGAGCATTGTTCCAGTCAATATGGCCAGTACAGATAATGCGTCGCCAACGATCCAAATAGGTTTCTTTATCTTGTGAGTCGAGTAATTTACCTTTGTGCAAAAAAGTAATAGTGTCTGATAGTTGTTCGACATCCTGTGTGTTGTGTGACGAAAACAACACACTACGATTTTCGTTGCGTAGAATTTCCGCTAATTCCGCTAATACTTCATAGCGAGCAACAGGGTCAAGGCCAGTGGTGGGTTCATCCAAAATGACCAGTTCGGGACGTCTGGCCAGTATCAATAACAAACAGGCTTTCACACGTTGTCCGTGAGAAAAACCTTTTAATTTGAGATGCGATTTCAAATCGAATTTTTGCAATAAATGTTGTGCGTATTGTTCGTCCCAAGCGGGATAAACACTGGCAATAAAATCCATGTGCCACCGCAGGTCTTCGGTTTTGTACAAACGAATATCATCCGATGTGTAACCAATTTTTTGTTTGATGATCACCTGTTCGTCAGGCAGTTGGTGATCCAGCACTTTGATGCTGCCGGAATCGGCTTGAATCAACCCCATTAACAATCTCAAGGTAGTCGATTTACCCGCGCCATTCGCGCCGACCAAACCCATTATCTGACCTTTGGGTAATTGCAAATCCAATTTTTCCAGCGAAAATTCCGAATAGGATTTGCTAACAGCTGACATTTCTATGGCGTATTGCATCATGTCTCCAATCGCGTCTGCGATAAAAACGGTGAATCCAAAATAAAAATTAATTCAAAAAATCACAAAAGCTGAGCATCCATTCAGGTATTCCAATTATTTCGACGGCTTTTAAATCCAGTTCTACAGTTTTTGGAAGTGCACCCAGTAGATTTGCGCAGGAACTGATTAGCGCAAAACTGATCAAACCTATTGCGATTTTGTTACGCATAATCTGCTCCTGATAATTCCAATTAACTTAATGTCATTCTCGCGATAAACATCCGTGCGAGTCCGGATAGATCTATTCGTCTTCAGTTAGCGCTTTTTTTACCTGCGCAGTGATTTGATTGTTGTTCAATCCCATCGCTCGCCCGCTATTAATCAAACCCGTTAGATGTTTATCAAAATCGGCTTGCAATAAATTTTTTTGCGCATCCACTGCATCAGCCACAAAGGATCCGCGTCCGGGTTGAGTCACTATCACGCCTTGCTCTTCCAATTCCGTGTAAGCGCGCTTCACCGTAATTACACTCACCGAAGTGTTGGCACTCAATTCTCTTATCGAAGGCAAGGCATGTCCTGCCGGCCAATCTCCCGAAAGAATCTTTTGCTTGATTTGATCCATGATCTGCAGGTACATGGGTCTGCTATCGTTCTGCGATAAGAAGAGTTGGTCTGTCACTTCTGCCTCTGTGTATATCTAATATGCACAGTATATACGGATATGCACAGTTGGCAAGTGTTTTGTTATTTGTTTGGTTGGCGCTATTAACGGGTATTAAAAAAGGTGCTATTAGTGGCGATTGTTAACAGATATTTTATGCAGATCAAATTTTCAGGAAATGTGGTTCCGCTTTCCGACCTTAAAGAGAACCCCGTAAAATAGTTAGTCAGGTCAGAGGCTCATAGGCCTATCCTGCTGACGAGTTTTGGTTGAGGTGTATTGAGTCTTAATTTATGCAAAAAATTTCCCGTCGCCAATTTTTGAATTCATCTTGTGTACTGACTTGTGGCTGCTCTGTACCTTTTTATCTGGCGGTTGCAGCTGACAAAACAAATTCAAAGAATTTACAAGTGCTGGATTATGCGCATATAAAACTGGGCAAAAGTCGATTGCTGGAGCAATTTAATTATCAGCATAAATTATTTATGGGAATTGCCGATGACAAATTGTTAAAGCCTTTTCGATCGCGTGCTGGCATGCCTGCACCGGGTGAAGATATGGGAGGCTGGTACGATGATTCCAGAGATTTTCATATTGATCCAAATGATTGGAGTACGGCTAACTGGCATGGTTATATTCCTGGTCACAGTTTTGGCCAATATGTATCAGGTCTTGCACGCAGTTATGCCATTACCAAAGATTCTGTCATTGCGAAAAAAGTTGAAAGTTTAATCAAGCAATATTCGAATACTATCTCGAAGAAATTTTTTGAAAATTATTATTTACCCGCTTATACCTATGACAAACTGGTGATTGGATTAATTGATGCTTATCGCTATGTTGGTGTAAAAGAAGCGAAAGGTGCTTTGGAAAAATTAACAACAGCAGTGTTACCATTTTTACCGGAAAAAGCCCTGACGCGTGAAGAGCGCCGGCAAAGGCCTTACACCCAGGAGGCAGAAATTTGGGATGAGCCCTACACTTTGCCTGAAAATTTATTTATTGCCTGGCAATTGGGTATGGGCGAGCAATACAAATCCATCGCGCTCAGGTTTATGCAAAATGATGCGCTATTTGATCCACTCGCAAAAGGCATAAGTCCTTTCAAAGGCAAACATGCCTATAGCCATGTGAATGCGCTGAATTCTGCGATACAAGCGTATTTGGCAACGGATGAGCAAAAATATCTGCAAGCAGCGAAAAATGGTTTTGATTTTATTTTGGCGCAATCTTTTGCTACTGGCGGTTGGGGCCCTAATGAAGAATTGGTGGCAGCAGATGATACGGAAACATTATTGAATTCCCTCAGTGATACCCATCGATCATTTGAGACTCCCTGCGGTGTTTACGGGCATTTCAAAATTGCACGTAACCTGATGCAAATTACCCGGCAGAGTCATTATGGCGATAGCATGGAACGCTTGCTCTATAACACCATTCTCGGTGCAAAACCAACATTACCTGATGGCAGCACTTTTTATTATGCTGATTACAATCACACTGCCAGTAAATTCTATCGTGGTGAACAATGGCCCTGTTGTTCTGGCACCTTTATTCAGTTGGCTGCTGATTACGGCATTAGTAGTTATCTTCAAGATGATAAAGAGTTATTCGTTAACCTGTATGTACCATCGCAAGTGGAAATGCGGGTTTCCAATCATTTATTTTCTGTAGAACAAATCACCAATTACCCATTCGATAACAAAACACAATTAAAAATTCATAGCAGTAAGTCAATAGCATTTGGTCTTAACTTACGCATTCCTGCCTGGGCAGGTGCGGGCACTGCTATTAAAATTAATGGTAAAAAAATAAATAAACCTATAGAGCCTGGAAAATTTTTCGAGATATCTAGAGTTTGGAATGATAAAGACAACATTCAGATTGAGTTTAATATGCAGTTGCGACTTGAAGCGTTAAATACAAAACATCCGGAAATGGTCGCACTCTTGCATGGCCCGCTGGTATTATTTCCTGTTAATTCAGCTAACGATACTTATACACGAGAGCAATTGCTCGGTGTCAAGCAAACAAGTGAATCAGAATGGAAAATGAATTTTGCAGATAAGTCAATTATGTTTAAACCTTTTATCTTTATTGGCGATGAAACTTATCGTTTGTATAACAAGGTTAAGAGTTAATTTCCATTTATCCCACAGCTTTCTGGAATGAGTAAAAGCACAGTTGAATTTGGTATAAACCAGTTCGCTCTCCCTTAAGGTTAGGATGAGAGATTCTGAATTTTTCGTTTACGTCGATGATTAGGATTTTGTTGTTGCACCAAGGCCCAATCAATATGTTCTTTCACCATGTCAGAAACATCTTCACGTTTGATTGTTAATGCCTGAATTATTTTTTCATCACTGGGTGCATTACCTAAACCAATTGCGATATTGCGCAACCAACCTTCATAACCTGCGCGACGAATGGCTGAACCTTCGGTTTTTTGTAAGAACTCTTCTTCGGTCCACAAAAACAAATCAATCAAATCAACTTTGTCCAAACTGTGGCGCGGGTGAAAATCTTTTTCCTGAGTGAAGTTTGCGTATTTGTTCCAGGGGCAAATTGCCTGGCAGTCATCGCAACCAAAAATTCGGTTGCCTATGGGTTCGCGAAACTCTTCAGGAATACTGCCCTGATGTTCAATGGTGAGATAGGAAATACAGCGGCGTGCATCCAACACATAGGGTTTAGGGAATGCATCGGTAGGGCAGACCTTTAAACAGGCAGTACATTCACCGCATTGATTTTTTTCGTCGGGTTGATCAACTGGAAGAGGCAAAAAACTAAAAATTTCACCGAGAAAAAACCAGCTGCCTGCTTTGCTATTAATAATTAATGTGTGTTTACCCGTCCAGCCTAAACCGGCTTTTTCTGCAAGCGGCCTTTCCATCACCGGGGCGCTATCGACAAATGCGCGGTGCTGACCTTTTAGAGGAAAATCATCAGGCAATAAAGCATCAATTTTTTCGGCTAATATCGACAAGCGTTTGCGAATTAATTTGTGATAATCGCGCCCGAGTGTGTAGCGCGAAATATAGGCTTTGGTGGGATCTTTTAAAATTTTAATTTGTTCTGTGTCGCCGGGTAGATAATCCATTCGTACCGAAATAACGCGAACCGTATTGGGTATTAATTCGGCAGGGCGCGAACGTTTTTGATCATGCGCTGTCATCCATTCCATGCTGGCGTGGTAACCTTTGGCGAGCCATTCCTGCAAACGAATTTCTTCTGCATCCAGATGTATATCGGTAATGCCCACTTGCTGGAAGCCCAGTTCACGGCCCCAGAGTTTTATATCTCTGGCAAGTTGATGCAGGTCGAATTCGTTCATAGGGCTGGTTAAATTAAAATCACATTGTGTCTCAAGTTAAAGACAGGTTACATTTTTTAACTGGTTTATTAAATCCAAAAGTGTCGTAATCCGATTTTTACATGGAGCTTTATTATGAAAATCGCTATTTCGTTGTTTTTATCCTTATTCTTAAGTCTTGGTGTTTATGCCAACCCTTTGCCAGCGCAACCGCATATCTATGTTGAAGGGTCTGCTGAATTGGAGGTTGAGCCGGACACTATGAATTTTTCGTTGAGCATACATGCGCTGGATATTGATCTCGCCAAGGCGAAGGCTGATGTGGATGCTCGCTCCCGTTTGTTGATCGATACAGTGAAAAAGTTTGGCATTAAAGCAGATGATATAGCGACCACGGCGTTAAATATTCGTCCTGAATATGAATATAAAGACAATCAGCGAGTATTGGTCGGTAATAATGTATCGCGACAAGTGGATATCACCCTGCGTGATTTAAAAAAATACCCCGATATGATGAAAGCCATGGTAGATGCAAAAATATCGGAAACCATTAATACCAATTTGACCTTGGCTGATAAAAAATCCGTTGAAGAAAAAGTGCAGACTGCTGCTATGAAAGATGCGCGTGAACGTGCCGAGCGTTTGGCCAAATCACAAGGTAAATCAGTCGGTGAGCCCTGGTCTATTTCGGAATTTAATATTCGCGGTGAAGAGGTTTGGAAGCTGGTTCCCAATCGTCAGTTAATGGGTAGCTCTTCAAATAAAATGGCGGTGCGTGCAGAAATGGCTGATTCAAGTGAACCTTTTGAGCCAGGTAAAATGAAAATTACTGCACAGCTGTATGTGGTTTATCTGTTGAAATAAATTTAATTGTCAGATCTCCAGGCGCTGTTTTAATTCACGCGCCTGGCGTCTTGATGCTTCCACTTTTGTTCCGTCTTCCATTTGAATCAATAAACCATCGCCAATCCAGGGTTCTATATTCGCGATAAAATTCAGGTTGATAATTTGTTGGCGATTAGCTCTGAAAAAAATCTGTGGGTCGAGCCTTTCCTCAACATAATTTAATGAGCGTGGCATCATGGCATTGGTGTTGCGAAAAAACAGTCGAACATAATTGCCATCGACTTGTAACAAACGAATTTCGTGATATTTCACAAAATGGCAACGCTCGCCTTCGCGAATAAATAAGTGATCATCCGCTTTACGATTGGTGGTGTGTGTTTGTGTGTTGAAATTACTTATATCCGCTTCCATTTTTTCCAGAGCTTGAAATAAACGTTCGGACGTAATGGGTTTCAATAAATAATCCAATGCATTGACTTCAAAGGCGCGCAATGCGTGTTGTTCGTAAGCGGTAGTGAATATTACCTTTGGAATATGCTCGGCTTGTTCCAATACATCAAAACCGCTGCCGTCGGGTAGATGGATATCCAATAGTAATAAATCCGGTTTTAATTGATTAACCATTTCCAATGCTGATTTTACATCGGCCGCTTCACCGACAATTTCATAACGGCTTTTTTCGCTCAGTAAGCCAGCCAGTTCTTTGCGAGCCAGGCGTGAATCATCCACTATCACGATATTCATAAAGGCATCTCCACAGTTGCGATTACTGTGCCTGAAAATTGCAGTTGCAAACTGGCATTATCTGCGAATGCGGCCATTAAACGGTCGCGTGCATTTTTTAAACCTATGCCATTGCTTTCCTGTTCTGCAGGCAATTCTGCTGTGGGATTTTCCACTTGTAATCGCCAGCGATTGGACGAAATAGAATCGGCGCTGACGCGAATTTTGCCACCCAAACGGCGACGGGCAATGCCATGTTTAATTGCATTTTCAACCAGTGTTTGCAATAAAAGTGGTGGCAATTGCGCATCCAGCAGCTCAGGCTCAATTACCAGTTCATAACTTAAACGCTGCTCAAATTGTAAGGCTTCCAGTGCCAAATAACCTTTTACCCATTCGACTTCTTCACGCAAGCTTACGGTCAACTTACTATCGCTATGCATTAAGCCGCGTAATAAAGTGGCGAGGTCATTTAACCCTTGTCGCGCTGCTTGTGCATCTTCCAAAATCAATGAGCGTATATTGTTGAGTGCGTTAAATAAAAAGTGGGAATTAATCTGGCTGCGTAAAAATTGCAATTCGATATCACGCAGTTTGATCTGGTTTTGCCAGTGTGCGGTTTCCATTTGCCGGCGCTTAACCCACTCTGCCCGAAACAAATACACCAGGCACCAAAGAATCAACATTATGCAGGTATTGATGCTGTAGCCAATGAAACTGCCTGCTGAAGATTGTTGTAACCCTTGCCCCAGCGCCGGATCAGTTTGCAGTGTCATATAGATAATGCCAAACAAAATAAGTTGTATGATCATCGAAGCCAGTGGTAGCAACCAAAGCAACTGCAGACATAAATAGATCAGGCTTTTTTGACTGAAGAATCGTTTATACAAAAATCGCAAACCATGAGTGAAACCCAACATTAACACCGATAGCGTGAGGAAAATACTATTCATCAAAACCGATGAATAACCCCAGGCGGTTACAAAAACAAGATTAAGCAACCAGTAACCGCCCCAAAAAGCCAATTGGAAGATCCAATATTTTTTATGGCTGGAATTGATTATTTTGTCAGTCATGGTCATTGCCTGAATTTAAATAGCCTGAGTATTCCGAGTGGTTGCTTTTATCAGTTTCCAACGTTTTTCCATTGTGTAAATGGTAATGATGTAAATGAAAATAATGATGGCAGGAATTACCTGAAAATGATGTTCAGGGAAAATATACCAAGCTATTAATATTAAAATGGTACGGCCGATAGTATGAAAATAACCAATCCAATGTTGGATAATCCATGAAAAAGGAATCCACATTAAACCGGTTAAAATACCAACTGTTAAGGTAACCGAGCGGTAATCCTGCAGGCAGAATGGAATGGCAATAGTGTAAACCAATAATGCCATGAGCACTCCGCCAAAAAATAGCCGATCAAAAGGGTTCTTCTCTTTTCTGAAAAATGCTTCGCCGGTCAATTTGCTTAATATCATGGCTAAATACACAATACTGCCGGTTGCAATAAACAGTAACATCATGTTTTGAGAGTCATCTAAAAATAAACTGCCAATACCAATCACTGCCCAACAAATCAATCCTGCTAAAGGCGTTGCTAGAAAACGGCGGCTATTAAAAGCCGCACGTTGTTCATCAAGCGTTTTGACGTTAGAAAGAGTTGTCATTTTTCTATCCTTTTAATTATTGTTGGTTCAAAAATTGTTGGATTTGTTGATTGACCCATTCGTTATCATCCCAGGTTAAAAAATGAAATCCGGTTTCTGACATACGAATATCCACATTTTTTAATTGTGCGTATTGTGTTGTATAAATTGCCTTTGTGCTTTCTTGGGTTGAACCATAAGGTTTGTAAGCCGCCCATGCACCCAATACCATCACGGGTTTGTTAATTGCGGCAATACTAGCACGTAAATCAGTGGTCATTAATTCATACATGGCTTGTGTGGTGGTTGCACGGTCACTGGTTTGGCTCCATTGAATTAACATGGCTTGACGCGATGCTTGGTTACTCATGCCTTGCACACTGAAAGCGGCATTTTTAATGTAATCTTCGTCGCTCGGCGCAGTCATTTGTGTACGCATTTGTTCTGCTTGAGGTTTTGCCATTTCAACCGTGAGTGCAGGATTTTGAAT
>CBFGPN010000085.1:0-15547 GCA_965650675.1 uncultured Cellvibrio sp. | reverse complement strand
GGCTTGGGGTACAATTGAAATTCCCGCGTTTAATTTATTAATTGCCAAATTAACCGAGCCTACTCATATGGATTCGTTGTTGCTCTCGGTCATGGGCGTAGAAAATTTAAGTGGCGGCATGGGCACGGCTGCGTTATTGGCTTTGTTGATGGGATTGTGTAATAAACAATTCAGTGCAACCCATTTTGCTTTGTTGTCCGCAATTGCATCGATTGCTCGCGTTTTTGTCGGGCCTTTTAGCGGTGTGATTGCTGAACAAATCGGTTGGTCAGGATTCTTTTTGTCATCATTATTAATTGCTGCCCCCGGTGTGTGGTTAATTTTTACCATGAGAAAGAAAATCGACTCGACCATTCATTCTTCCCAAAATAGCGGCTAATTACTTTATGCGTCTTATTCTCTTTTTACTTTTCCCTTTCATTGAGATTTATGTATTTATTCAGGTCGGTGATGAAGCGGGCTATCTGGTTGCGTTTGCCGGATTAATCCTGGCATTCATCATAGGTATCAATCTGTTTCGATTCGTCGGCGCCGCCAATGCACAACATATCATGGCCTCTTTCGCGACTGCCCAGGCATCGCCTGCGCAACTTGGCTCGATGATGGCAAAAATAGTGGCGGCCGTGTTGTTGATGATTCCCGGGTATCTCACGGATCTTTTGGCTTTGTTGATTTTATTTCCGCCGACACGCGGTTTATTGATGCTGGTATTGATCAAACGAATGATGAAGTCCGGTTCAATGAGGTTTGGTTTTGGCCCATTCAAGGCAGGTCAGCACAATCCCTTCAGGCAATCCAATACCCACGATCATGGAGATGTGATCGAGGGGGAGGCGACGGAAGTTAAACCGGAAGAGTCGCGGATCGAAAAGAAAAACTAATTTTGTATTGACAATGAATACACGTGAACCTAGAGTTTGTGTATTCAATGTGTATACGAGGTGTTTATGAAAGCAGCAGCAATCAATATTCGGGTGTTACCTGAGCAGCGGGACATGATTGATCATGCTGCCAGTTTGTTGGGTAAAAATAGATCTGATTTTATGTTGGAAGCTTCTTGTGAAAGGGCGCAGCAGGTATTGCTGGATCAGATTTTCTTCAGTCTTGATGCGCACAAATTTGAGCAATTTTCAGCGCTTCTGGATGCACCAATTGAATCGAATAGCGGTTTGGAACGATTGATGGCAGTCAAGGCTCCCTGGAAATGAAAGTAATATTTTGGAAATGAAAGATTAAAGGATGAACTTATGAGTTTATTGCTGGAAGCTCCTCAGCCTTTATCCGTACAACATTTAACAGAGTTTTTTCAATCGGGCGAAACCTCTTTGGATGATTGGCTCAAAAGAAAAGCTTTATCTAATCAGAGCAGTGGTGCCAGCAGGACGTTTGTTGTTGTGGATCAACAAAAACGCGTGATGGGTTACTACGCTCTTGCTGCGGGGGCTGTGACCCATCAACTGGCTACCGGTAATGTAAAACGAAATATGCCCGATCCAATTCCGGTAATGGTGTTGGGGCGTCTTGCAGTAGATCTTGGGGCACAAAAAATGAAGCTGGGTTCTGCTTTATTGCAGGATGCAGTCAGTCGTTCTCTGGTAGTTTCCCAAAATACCGGAGTCAGGGCATTGCTGGTTCATGCGTTGAGTGAGAAAGCGAAACAGTTTTATGAATATTATGGTTTTACCGAGTCGCCGATTAATCCCATGACCCTGATGCTGCGATTAAAAAGTTGATTTATGCCGCCACCCTTGAAATCCAAAACCCTGCCCCCAAATAGCCAACACCTGAGAATAAAGCTTCTTTATTCCTGGTGATGGGATCCTCGAATAACAGTCACTTAATGAGTCACTTGAAATTCCGAAGCTTGTCACCATCTGTGTAATCACGTCGGAGCCTTGCTCCTCGTCTTAATAAAACTTGCTTGTTAGGAGGCTAGTATCCATGAAAATTCGTCCGTTACATGATCGTGTTGTGGTTCGCCGCAAAGAAGAAGAAACCAAAACTGCTGGCGGGATCATCCTGTCCGGTTCAGCCAAAGAAAAGCCCAATCAAGGTGAAGTAGTTGCCGTGGGTAATGGTCGTGTATTGACCAGCGGTGAGTTACGCCCTTTGGATGTGAAAGTGGGCGACACTGTGGTGTTTGGCAAATACGCCGGTAGCGACACCATTACCATCGATGGTGAAGAATTGGTGATCCTGAACGAATCCGATATCAAGGCGATTCTCGTTTAACCCTGAATTTTCAATTGAGTCATCCCGTATCCGGATAATTGGATTTGATGGGATGGCAAAAGCAAATTTCATTTAAGAGTTTTGGAAGGTAAAAATCATGGCATCTAAAGAAGTTAAATTTGGTGATAGCGCACGCCAACGTATGTTGGCCGGTGTAAATATTTTGGCTGACGCTGTAAAAGCAACTCTTGGACCTAAAGGTCGCAATGTTGTTTTGGAAAAATCTTTCGGCGCGCCGACCATCACCAAAGACGGTGTGTCTGTAGCAAAAGAAATTTCATTGAAAGACAAGTTCGAAAACATGGGCGCACAAATGGTAAAAGAAGTTGCGTCCAAAGCCTCTGACGATGCGGGTGACGGTACTACTACTGCAACCGTGTTGGCGCAATCAATTGTTAACGAAGGTTTGAAATCAGTTGCGGCCGGTATGAACCCGATGGATTTGAAACGTGGTATCGACAAAGCAATTATCGCTGCTGTTGCTCACGTTAAATCGATTGCCCAGCCTTGCGTTGACAGCAAATCTATTTCCCAGGTCGGTAGCATTTCCGCTAACAGCGATACCTCAGTAGGTGCGTTGATTGCAGAAGCTATGGATAAAGTGGGTAAAGAAGGTGTAATCACTGTTGAAGAAGGCACCAGTTTGGAAAACGAATTGGATGTTGTAGAGGGTATGCAATTCGACCGCGGTTATTTGTCGCCTTACTTCATCAATAATCAGGACAGCATGAGTGTTGAGCATGACAGTCCATTTATTTTGCTGGTTGATAAAAAAATCTCCAACATTCGTGAATTGTTGCCAGTGCTTGAAGGTGTTGCCAAGTCTGGCAAGCCATTGATTATTGTGGCTGAAGATCTTGAAGGTGAAGCGCTGGCTACTTTGGTTGTCAATAATATTCGCGGCATAGTCAAAGTGGCTGCTTGTAAGGCTCCAGGTTTTGGTGATCGTCGCAAAGCCATGTTGCAAGACATCGCCGTGTTGACTGGTGCAACGGTTATTTCTGAAGAAGTGGGTTTGGATTTGGAAGCAGCGACTTTGGAGCATTTGGGTACTGCAAAACGCGTAACTATGAACAAAGAAAATACAGTGATTGTTGATGGCGCCGGTAAAGCTGACGAGATCAAATCACGTGTACAACAAATCCGCATTCAAATCGAAGAAACCAGTTCTGACTACGACCGTGAAAAACTGCAGGAGCGCGTAGCAAAATTGGCTGGTGGTGTTGCTGTAATTAAAGTGGGCGCTGCTACCGAAGTTGAAATGAAAGAGAAAAAAGCGCGTGTTGAAGATGCTCTGCACGCCACTCGTGCAGCAGTAGAAGAGGGTGTGGTTCCCGGAGGTGGTACTGCGTTGATTCGTGCTGTTGCGGCTATTGCTGATTTGAAAGGCGACAACGAAGATCAAAACGCCGGTATTGCGATTGCACGTCGTGCAATGGAAGCGCCTTTGCGTCAAATCGTTGCCAACGCAGGTGATGAGCCATCAGTCGTTGCTGACAAAGTTAAACAAGGCAAGGGTAATTTTGGTTACAACGCAGCCACCGGTGTTTATGGCGATATGCTGGAGATGGGTATTCTCGATCCTGCAAAAGTAACCCGTACTGCATTACAAGCGGCAGGTTCTATTGCCGGTTTGATGATCACTACTGAAGCTATGGTCGCTGATTTACCAGAAGACAAACCAGCTGCAGGTGGCGGTCATGATATGGGCGGCATGGGTGGTATGGGCGGTATGATGTAAAAACCGCAGAAAAAGGGCGCAGATACTGCGCCCTTTTTTATTTTATCGGTTAAGATTCGACTTCGTTTTTGTTTGTTGTTTAAAAATCATTAAAATTTTGGAGAAAGATTATGGCTTTTGAATTACCTGCACTGCCTTACGCAAAAGATGCATTGGCGCCACATATTTCTGCTGAAACTTTAGAGTTTCACCATGGTAAACACCACAAAACTTATGTGGATAAATTAAACGGTTTGGTTCCCGGAACACAATTTGAAGGCAAAAGTCTCGAAGACATTATCAAAACTTCTTCTGGTGGTGTATTCAACAATGCTGCACAAATTTGGAACCACACTTTCTACTGGCATTGCCTGAGTCCTAACGGTGGTGGAGCTGCCACTGGTGCAGTGGCTGATGCCATCAACAAAGCGTTTGGTTCTTTCGATAAATTTAAAGAAGAATTCACCGCTTCTGCAATCAACAACTTCGGTTCAAGCTGGACCTGGTTGGTGAAAAAAGCAGATGGCTCAGTTGCAATCGTAAATACCAGCAATGCTGCAACACCATTAACAGATTCAAGTGTGACACCAATTCTCACTGTGGATTTGTGGGAACACGCTTACTACATTGATTACCGCAACGCCCGCCCAACTTACATGAATGCTTTCTGGGCATTGGTAAACTGGGATTTCGTAAACGCTAACTTTGCGAAATAAAAATTTGCAAATTAATTTTTGGCGAGATTCGTCTGATAAAAAACGCGCGACTTAAAAATCGCGCGTTTTTTATTTTATTAACGTTGTAAATGTCGGAAGTCGCTTCGCTTTTCCAACCTACACTCAATTCGGCGTAGGTTGGAAGAGCGCAGCGACTTCCGACAATTTATTACGAACAATCCAAGATTTCACATTCATCAAAAAATGTAAAAAGGGTTACAAATCAATTTATATGCAGTAACCTCCATTTGATAATGTGGAGGAAAAACTGATGGTTAAACGATTACAAGCTTTTTTTCATCTCGAATCTGCCAGTGGCATATTATTAATTCTCGCGGCTATTCTGGCGCTTATCGCCGCCAATACATCATTAAAAATATATTACGATCAATTGTTGTCACTCGATGTGGTTGTGGCAATTGGCACCTTCTCTATTGCCAAACCTTTATTGTTGTGGATTAACGATGGTTTGATGGCATTGTTTTTTTTGATGGTGGGTTTGGAACTTAAACGTGAAGTATTGGTGGGTGAATTAAATCAATTATCAAAAATTGCATTACCTGCAATAGCAGCAATAGGTGGTATGTTGGTGCCTGCTGTTATTTATGTATGGGTCAATCGTCATGATCCCTACGCCATTCAAGGTTGGGCCATTCCCACGGCAACCGATATTGCATTTGCGTTGGGTGTGTTGAGTTTATTGGGTTCACGGATTCCAGTGAGTTTAAAAATATTTTTGGTATCGCTCGCTATTTTCGACGATATAGGCGCGATTATTATTATCGCGTTGTTTTATACCGATAATCTTTCAATGACAGCAATCGTCAGCGCGATGATTGGTTTGAGTGTTTTGTTATTTTTGAATCGACAGGGTGTGGTAAACCGATCCGTCTATGCATTTATCGGTTTGTTGGTTTGGGTCAGCTTATTGAAGTCCGGTGTGCATGCAACATTGGCAGGTGTCGCCATTGCATTGACCATCCCCTACAAAGGTTATGACAGTGAGGGTAATTTACAAACACCGATGAAAGATTTGGAAAAGGATTTACATGGTTCGGTTAATTTTGGTGTTTTACCTTTGTTTGCTTTTGCCAATGCAGGATTGTCCTTAAGTGGATTAACACTGGACAATATTGCGGCACCTGTTCCCCTGGGAATTTTATTGGGATTATTTTTGGGTAAACAAATTGGTGTCATGATGTTCACCTGGATGGCGGTGAAATTAAAAATTGGTAAATTACCGGATGATGTGAGTTGGTCGCAAATTTATGGCGTTGCTATTATTTGTGGAATAGGTTTCACCATGAGTTTATTTATTGGCTCGTTGGCGTTTGAACAAACAATTGGAAATGAAACCATGAACGAACGTTTGGGTATTTTGTTAGGTTCTATATTGTCGGCTGTTGCGGGTTATTGTTGGTTGGCGTTTGTGGCCAAACCGAAAAAGATGTTGTAAGAGGCAAAGCCGACTTCCGACAAAATATCCGGATGATATAGGTAAATTATCCAAATCATGTCGGAAGTCGCTGTGCTCTTCCAACCTACGAGCGAATCAAATAATCAAATGCTCCCAAGGATGCAGTTGCGCCCGCGCCCATAGCAACAATGATTTGTTTGTAGGGTACGTTGGTGCAATCACCCGCAGCGAATAAACCCGGAACAGAAGTTTCACCGCGTGAATTAATTTCTATTTCACCGCGGTTGGTTAATTGCACAGTATCTTTCAACCAATCGGTATTGGGCAGTAGACCGATTTGCACAAAAATACCCTCCAGCTCAATTGAAAGAATCTCATTGGTTTCTCGATTTTTGTATTTCAATGCAATTACTTTTTCACCATCGCCGATCACTTCGGTGGTTAATGCCTGGGTGATGACCTGCACATTTGGCAAGCTGAATAATTTACGTTGTAAAACCGCATCTGCACGCAATTTTGAATCGAATTCAATCAATGTGACTTGTGACACTATACCGGCCAAATCAATTGCTGCTTCAACACCTGAATTGCCGCCGCCGATAACGGCAACTCGTTTACCTTTGAA
This sequence comes from uncultured Cellvibrio sp., assembly GCA_965650675.1. Taxonomy (GTDB): domain Bacteria; phylum Pseudomonadota; class Gammaproteobacteria; order Pseudomonadales; family Cellvibrionaceae; genus Cellvibrio. The sequence goes on along the minus strand of CBFGPN010000085.1, from coordinate 8,837 downwards.
CAAAGGGCCATCGCAGTGCGGACAGTAAGCAACACCTTTGCCGCGATATTCTTTTTCACCCGGCACATTCATTTCACGCCAGCGTGCTCCGGTAGCGAGAATAATGCTTTTGCTTTTTAAACTGGCGCCACTATCCAGTTTTACTTCGATTAAGTCGCCAGGAATAATTTTGGCCGCTTTTTGTAAATTCATCACATCGACATCATAATCTTTAACGTGCTGTTCCAAGGCTGTGACCAATTTGGGTCCCTGGGTTTCTTTGACGGAAATAAAATTTTCGATACCGACGGTATCTAACACTTGCCCGCCAAATCTTTCTGCAACAACTCCTGTGCGTATGCCTTTGCGCGCAGAATAAATTGCTGCTGCTGCACCTGCAGGCCCGCCGCCAATAACTAATACATCAAATGGATCTTTTTGATTCAAGGATTCTGTTGCTCTTTCGTTTGCGCCGGTATCGATTTTCGCCAGGATTTCTTCGAGTGTTATACGGCCTTGAGCAAACAACTCTCCATTTAAATAAATACTGGGCACACCCATAATTTTTCGATTGTCGATTTCATTTTGAAATAAGGCACCATCAATCATCACGGCTGAAAAATCTGTGTTTTGTGCAGCGAGTAAGTTAACGGCTTGCACTACATCCGGGCAGTTGTGACAAGACAGCGAAACAAATACTTCAAAATGATGTTTACCTTTTAGTGAATGAATTTGCGTTAACGTTTTTTCATCTACTTTCGGCGGGTGGCCACCAGTGTGCAAGAGTGCCAACACCAATGAAGTAAATTCATGACCTAATGGAATGCCTGCAAAATGAATTCGCGGTGATTCATTTTCTGTTGCTACAGCAAATGATGGTTTGAAAGGATAGTGACCTTGAGTGTTGACGCTGATTTTGTCAGAGAGGGATGCAATTTCATTAAGCAAATCTTGCAGCTCACGACTTTTTTCGCTGTCATCCAAACTGGCAATTAATTGAATGGGGCGTTGCAACTTTTGCAAGTAAGTATTGAGTTGGGTTTTGATGTTGGTGTCTAACATGATTTTCTCCGATGAAATTGTTTTTGCCCTCACCCTAACCCTCTCCCGGAGGGAGAGGGGATAGACTCCCTGTTTTGCGAGAGAGATTTTTTATCGTGAGAGTGATTAGCTCCCTCTCCCTCTGGGAGAGGGCGGGGGTGAGGGCCTTAAATCTTCCCCACCAAATCCAATGAAGGTGCCAATGTTGCTTCACCTTCTTTCCATTTCGCCGGGCAGACTTCGCCCGGATGCGATGCGACGTATTGCGCAGCTTTTACTTTGCGCAACAGTTCTGATGCATCGCGGCCAATTCCACCGGCGTTAATTTCAACGATTTGGATTTTTCCTTGCGGGTCAATGACAAAGGTGCCGCGATCAGCCAAACCTGCTTCTTCGATCATCACACCAAAATTGCGAGTGATGGTTCCGGTGGGGTCGGCGATCATTGGAAATTGGATTTTGCCAATTGTTTCCGATGTGTCGTGCCAGGCTTTGTGGGTGAAATGGGTGTCGGTAGAAACAGAATAAATTTCCACCCCTATTTTTTTAAATTCAGCATAGTGATCTGCTAAATCACCCAGTTCAGTCGGACACACAAAAGTGAAATCCGCCGGGTAGAAAAACACCACCGACCATTTGCCACGCAGGTCTGCATCGCTCACTTTGGTAAATTGGCCCTGATGGTAAGCCTGGGCATTGAAGGGTTTTATTTCGGAATTGATATAAGACATAAGTGTTTCCTCGTTGTGGTGAATGTTGCGTTACGAGGAGCATGCTAGAGTCTTGCTTTCAATAATAAAAATTAATTAAAAAAATAATGATGATTGATTTTTAAAATTGTACTATTGGTCTACAGGATACTTAAAAGTGATCCGAAGAAATTATCTATCCCTGATGCTGTCTATGTTTGTTGACCCGGCTGCTATAAAATGCCGCCACTTTTATCTTTGTCACCTCTTTTCCTTCTCACATCTAAGGCATACATATGGAACGCAGAGAACCTACATTTAATGCTGGTGTTGAAAGCACAGGCACTTCATCTGAATCCAACGATAGTGTTCGCCGACAAGCCCAGTTTGAGCGTCAGGCTTCAAAGCCTTCATCTCCATCCACGGGTTCCGGTTCATCGGGATTGGCTGTAACGGCCCTGGTATTGGCTCTTGCGGCTGGTGGTGGTGCAGGGTTTTTAGGTTGGCAGTTATTTCATGCGCAGCAGGCACTGACGGCATCCAATCTGCGTATTTCGGCACTGGAAGAACAATTAAATGTAAATGCTGCCGGCACAACCCAATCCGTAGAAGGCTTGGGGGTGAAAATTAACAAGTTGGCAGAAGTACAAACCAAACAGGCAGCGGATGTTGATTCCCATCGAAAATCGATTGCAGCCAATACTGAAAAAATCGCGGCACAAGCAAAAGAGATTGCTGCTGTTAAACAATCAGCAGCCGAGACAAAAAATGCCATGACTGCACTGAAACAGGAAGTGGCAGGCAACAAATCCCTGAGTGATGCATCTCTGGCCAAGCTGGAACCGGTAGTTGCACAGTTCGATCAAAAACTGGATGCGTTGAATGAAGATATTAACAAGCTCGAATTGGAAACGGGCGGTATAGATGCGATAGACCGTCGCCTGAAAGCAAGTGAAGAAGCCATAAAAGCAATTGATGATTTCCGTCGCACCACTAACCGTGAAATTCTGCAATTAAAGCAACAAGCAGGCACTGCGCCAGCTCCCAAGTAATCAGGAATTTTTATGCCAACCATTATTCGTCAACAGGATTTAATCGACAGCGTGGCTGACGCGCTGCAATTTATTTCCTATTACCACCCGGTAGATTTTATCCAGGCGATTCACAAAGCCTATCTGCGCGAACAAAATAAAGCTGCAAAAGATGCCATGGCGCAAATTCTGATTAATTCGCGCATGTGTGCCATGGGGCACAGGCCTATTTGTCAGGACACAGGTATTGTCACTGTGTTTGTGACTGTGGGGATGGATGTGCAATGGGATGCACAAATGAGCCTCACCGATATGATCAACGAAGGCGTGCGCCGCGCGTACAATCACCCGGATAATGTGTTGCGTGCATCAATTCTTTCTGATCCTGATGGTGCCCGAAAAAATACTGGCGATAACACTCCGGCAATCATTCACTACAACATAGTCCCCGGTAATACAGTCGATGTGCAGGTTGCTGCAAAAGGTGGCGGTTCAGAAGCCAAAGCCAAATTCGCCATGTTGAACCCGTCTGATTCAGTGGTGGATTGGGTTTTAAAAGTCGTTCCGGAAATGGGGGCAGGTTGGTGTCCGCCCGGCATGTTGGGGATTGGTATTGGCGGTACCGCTGAAAAAGCCATGATCCTCGCAAAAGAAGCTTTATTGGAGCCTGTTGATATTCAGGAATTACAAGCGCGTGGTGCAAACAATCGCGCAGAAGAATTGCGTATTGAGTTGTACGACAAAGTGAATCGTTTGGGAATTGGTGCGCAAGGTCTTGGTGGTTTAACAACGGTTGTGGACATCAAAGTCAAAGATTTCCCGACTCACGCTGCCAATAAAGCCGTTGCGATAATTCCCAACTGTGCCGCAACGCGTCACGCGCATTTTGTATTGGATGGTTCAGGTGCTGCATTCCAAACGCCTCCAGCTCTGGAAGATTATCCGGAAATCAGTTGGGAAATTGGCAGTGATGTGCGTCGCGTGAATCTGGATACAGTGACACCACAAGATGTGCTTGAATGGAAAACCGGTGAAACTATTTTGTTGTCCGGCAAGATGCTAACCGGTCGCGATGCTGCTCACAAAAAGATGACCGACCTGATCACCAAAGGTGAACCTCTGCCAGTGGATTTAAAAGGCCGTTTCATTTACTACGTTGGCCCGGTTGACCCTGTGCGTGATGAAGTGGTTGGTCCTGCTGGCCCCACTACCGCAACCCGTATGGATAAATTCACCCGCACTATGTTGGAAAAAACCGGCCTGCTGGGAATGATTGGTAAATCCGAACGCGGCCCGATTGCGATTGAGGCCATTCGCGATCATAAATCGGTTTATTTGATGGCGGTTGGTGGCGCTGCTTATCTGGTTGCCCAGGCAATCAAATCTTCCAAAGTTCTCGGCTTCCCTGAATTGGGAATGGAAGCTATCTACGAATTTGATGTGAAAGACATGCCGGTGACAGTGGCAGTTGATTCTCGCGGTGAATCAGTGCACACCATTGGCCCGCAAATATGGAAAGCGAAAATTCAGGAAGAGGTTATTCACATCGGCTAATTCTTCCTATCTGTAAGGGCGTCGTAAACGGCGCCCTTAACCCTCCTTCTATTGTTCACATCCGTTCTCAGTATAAAAAAAAATAAATAATACATTTCCGGCAAGTTTGCATATAGCTGCTACTTTTAAAGCATCAGTTTCATAAGAACAGGCTTGGCAGTAGATGCAAACTAAAGAGTGGGTGATTCTCATTGTTGCGGTTGTAGTGGGTTGGTGTTTGGCTGAATTTGTAATGCCGGTTTTGGGAATTGCTGTTGTTTCCGGTGGAATGTTTTATTTGTACAGCAACAAGCCTGCTCCTGTAAGCAAAGAAAATATCAATTACCAGATTGAATCCGGGTTTCGCCAGTCGTTGATGCAAGCTGGAGATAACATACTTAAAACGCTGGAAGATGCTACCAGGGACATGAACATGTTGTCCGGAATTCAAACCGATGCTGTTTTCACACTGACACAAGCGTTTAATCAAATAAAATCCCTATTGGAAAAACAACAAAATGATATTGCCAGTTTATTGTTTACAGAAAATCCAGAAGGTAAACAGGAGTCTTTCGTGGGGCACATGAGTGCATTTGCGAAAAGTACATCCGGGACACTGGATAAGTTTGTGAGTACAACTGTTTCAATGAGTGCGGCATCTATGGATTTGGTTGAAAGAGTTTCATTAATTTCCGAACAAATGCCACAGGTGATGAAAGCGTTAAAAGATATTGATCAGATTGCATCACAAACAAACTTGTTAGCCCTGAATGCCGCTATTGAAGCGGCACGTGCTGGCGAGGCAGGGCGTGGGTTTGCAGTTGTGGCTGATGAAGTGCGCGCCTTATCGAGTCGATCTGCTGGATTTAGTAACGAAATTCAGTCACAGCTAAAAGGGATTAACAATTCCATCTCCGAATTGAATCTACATATAGGCGATCTGGCATCACAGGATATGACTTACGTATTATCGGCGAAGCGTGAAGTGGAAAGTGCAATTAAGGAAATGTTGGCTAAAGCTGAAAGCGATGAAAGTATCACACGAGAAATGGAGGAGCTTTCACACAAATTGGTTGATGCTTTGCATATGGCTATGCGTGCACTGCAGTTTGAAGATATGTCAGTACAGAATATTCGTCATCATATCGATAATATCAAAATGCTGGATTCTTTGGGGCAATCCTTAAAGTTTACTCCTCACTCAATTAATGAATTAACGTCAAAAATTATTGAAGCGTCAGAGGATTACCAAAATAAAGTTATGAATAAAAAACATAATCCTGTATCGGCATCATCAATGGCTGGCGGTGAGGTTGATCTTTTTTAATCATTCTTTCGTGGATAAAGATTATGACCAACAACCTGATACGCATTCCAAAACGTTTCGACTATTCCTATAGCTCCCAATTTAATTCTGATTTATCAATCGCTCTGGATCGGCATCAGGAAGTCATTCTGGACTGCAGGGATCTTGAATATATAGATAGTGCAGGTATTGGTATATTGGTGATGGCGCATAAAAAATCCCATTCAAAAAATACGAAATTGGTTATCACCAATTTAAATTCGTCTGCACGGGAAATATTAGGATTGGCTAACTTGCAAAAATTAATTGAAATTCGTTAGTAAAATCGGGAGAGGTATATGTCAAATAGTCAATTGATTAGTTTGCCGTCAAGATTTGATTATGGCTATCACAAGCCATTTTATGATGCTTGTACGGAGTATTTAAATAAAGATGGAATTAACGAGATAATTCTGGATTTTACACATGTGGAATATATGGATAGTTCAGCATTGGGGATGTTGGTTATGATCCACAAGAAAACAGTAAACCTCATGAAAAAAGTAAAAATAAAAGGTGCGAGAGGCGCTACTGATGAAATACTGAAAATGGCCAATATCCAAAAAATTATTGAATTTATTTAGTTATGTCTAATCATTTGGATAAGAGATATCGTATTTTGGTTGTTGATGATGATGAAATACTCAATGATCTTTTTTGTGCTTTTTTAGGATCGCGTGATTTTGAAACCATTTCTGCTGCCAGTGTTGAGCAGGCGAAAAATATTCTGATTCAGGACGATAATATTGATTTGGTGTTGCTCGATTATCAATTGGGTGATGGTGTGGGGTTGGATTTGCTTGATAAGCAATCGGTATTACAGTATTTATCTATACCGCCCGTTATCATGATCAGTGCCAATGAAGAACCTGAGTTTCTTGAAAAGTGTTTTGTCAGTGGTGTGGCAGACTACATAATCAAACCGGTCAATTTATCTTTACTGGCATTAAAAGTAAAAGCACTGGTTAATTCGGTCAGGCTTCAACGAATTGTCAGTGCACAAAAAATGGAGCTTGAAAAATTCAAAATTGAAGCTGAGCGTGAAGAAGCTGTTGCCAAGTTTACTTATGAATATCTGTTATCTCAAAATTCCCAAACTATTCGAGGGGTAAAACAATTTTTGAGACCTTGCTCTTCGTTCAGTGGTGATATTGCGATATCGCGTATTTCTCCCAGTGGTGATCTTTATGTGATGTTGGCAGATGCGACGGGTCATGGTTTATCCGCCGCTATCACGATTATGCCGGTAGTCACTATATTCAATAGTATGGTTGCAAAAGGTTTTCATCTTCAACAGATTGTGACTGAAATAAATCGCAAATTGGTAAATGATACCCCGGACGATCGTTTTGTGGCGGCAATAGCGGTTGAATGCAATTTTACTAAAAAAGAAATTTATGTTTGGAATGGTTCAATGCCAAGTGCTTATTGGGTCACTCAAGGAAAAATTGTAGAAAAATTCGATTCAAAACATATGGCTCTCGGTATTTTAAGCGCCACATCTTTTGATGCTGATGTATGGGTATATTCTATGCCCGATACTGGCCATTTGGTGTTATATAGCGATGGTTTGATTGAGCAAAAAAATATTGCCAATCAGCAATTTTCGGTTGCGAGATTAAAGGATGTTCTGTCCTCAGCTAAAGATGATCCTATAGAAGCTATTTTACCTGTACTGGAAGAACACGCTCAGGGAGTCGCTTATAGCGATGATATTTCTATTTGCACGTTGGATTTCGCAACTATTCGTCATGAATATGAAATCAACAAATATTTAATGCATTCATTAGATAGTAAAATCGATCCCTTTTCATGGAGCGTCAGAATCAGTGGAAAAAAACTGGCGCAGGCAGATTTGCCACCTATGGTAAATAATTTTTTGCAGTATATAGGCCTGGATCAAAAACTTTGTCAGAAAGTATTTTCTATTATCAGCGAAATGGTGAGTAATGGACTGGATCATGGCATTTTAAAACTGTCCTCAGACATCAAACAAAACCCTGAAGGTTTTATGGAATATTTTCAGAAACGCGAAGAATTACTAAAAAATTTGGGTGAAGACGATTTCATCGAATTACGATTGGATTGGCTGCAAATCGATGCAGTTAAAAAATTAATGATTACCTGCCGTGATAGTGGCCCGGGTTATGACTACACTTGTGATCGGGAAATCGATCACGAGCTTTACTCAGGCAGAGGAGTAGCGCTGATACGCAGTTTGGTAGATAGCTTGGAGATTTATGCGCCAGGTAATTTTATTAAAGCAATTTTATAAACACTTTTCATTATTCCGTCTATTATTCAGTTGAGTGTTAACCGAAGTAAAAGGGACTCATTATGAGCAAAGAAATTCTGATTGTTGATGATTCAGCGTCCGTTCGCCAAATGGTAGAGGCAACACTGAAAACGGCAGGTTATTCAGTGAAAGTAGCAAAAGATGGAGCTGAAGCGTTTGAGTTTTGTAAAACTAAATCCTTTGATTTTGTTTTGACAGATCAAAATATGCCGAATATGGATGGTTTGACATTAATTAAATCGCTGCGCGGCTTACCCTCCTATTCGAAAACGCCAATTGTTGTGCTGACGACAGAAGCCAGTGATGCCATGAAAACCCAGGGGCGTGCTGCGGGTGCTACGGGTTGGATGGTTAAACCGTTTGAACCAGCCAAGTTGTTGGAAGTCGCCAAAAAAGTCATGGGCTAACTGGAAAAACTCCGAAGGACATCCCTATGGCTATTGACATGAAACAATTTCATTCCGTCTTTTTTGAGGAAAGTCAGGAACATCTGGATGAAATGGAACATCTGTTATTAAATCTGGATGTCACCAATCCCGACAACGAACAACTTAATACCATTTTTCGTGCGGCACATTCGATAAAAGGCGGTGCCGGTATTTTTGGTTTCGATGCCCTGGTGAGTGTCACACATGTCATGGAAAGTTTGCTTGATAAAATTCGTCAGGGAAAAATGACCATCACGGCTCCAATGGTGGATTTGTTTTTGTCATCAGTCGATGTGCTCAAGGGCATTTTGACATCCTACCGTAACAATTCGGAGATAGATTGGGCAGGAGCCAATCGCTTGACTGAATTATTGGAGTCAGCTGCGGCGGAAAAACCGAAGTCGAAAAAATCCAAAAAAGTGGACGAAGGATTCGGATTATTTGTTGATCCTCTAGTCAATAACACGCAAGAAGTTTATGGATTTTTTGATTCAG
>CBFGPN010000084.1:0-16018 GCA_965650675.1 uncultured Cellvibrio sp. | reverse complement strand
CAATGTTGACCAATGGTCATAAATAAATTGCCATCACTTTCAATTAAAAAAGCGGTGTCGGGATTGTGGCTGGCGTAGTAATTAAAGGGGAAGCAAAAAATTTCCCTGGAGTTTTTTACTTGCTCCAACAAAGCGGTATCGGTTTGTAATTGATAAACCGATTTGATCACATGCGCCAAATAAGTATCGACAGAGACTGTATCTGTCAGCGGAATATCACTATTAAAAGAAGATTCTTTTTTCTCGATAAGTTGATTATCGGCATCTACCACATTCAAGGCATCACGTTCCAGCCAGCGACCGGAAATATCCAGATAACCTTGTTCAAAAGAACCTTTGGAAAAAATATGCATGCCGTCACTGGAAATTGAACCTATGTGACACTCTTTTCCATCTTTATCGACTGCAATTGTGTCGATCCAACCATAGAGTTTGTTGCGATCCACTTTTTGCAGATCACAATTAAAATGCTGGTCGCCCAAGGCGAACTGCAGACTTCTGGCCATTGTCTACTCCTTTGCTTTTTTATCAGCGGATGATTCAGAACAGCGACGACAAAGCGAGTTGGGGAGGATATGATTCACATCCACAATCCAGCCATGTGACGCTGGCGAAGAATAACATCTCATTCCAAAAAAGTGATGGTAGATTTGGTGGCGAAAACCCCTTTTGATCAGCAACTCGCGCAGTTTTTTGCGAACCTTAATGTGCATCACACAGTGTTGCTGACGCCCAATAAACGATTGAGTCGCTTTTTTATTGAGCGCTATGCGGCCATGCAAACTTCCAACGCCTTTAAAGGGCTGCGTTGTCTTGCAATTAACACCTGGATTCAGCAACTCTGGTCGGATCTTGAGTTTATTGATGATCACCCTTTAGCCACTTACACCCTTCTCAGTAATTTTCAGGAAAATCTGCTGTGGGAAAAAGTGCTGGAACAATACCCCGACACCCCTCCCCTGATTAATTCCCGTGCCACTGCAAGACAAGCTCAGGATGCATGGGCATTAATGCATGAATGGCGCCTGGATTTGCAAAAATTGGTGAGGGCAGCAAAAGCCTGTGGTGATTCTTTTATTTTTCAGCATTGGCATCAGGAATTTGAGCGGATTTGTGAGCGGGATCAGTTGTTGTCGGCGGTGCGGGTGCCGGGGTTGTTGGTGGGGAGGTTGAATTCCCTAAATCAAAAGCCTTACCCCCTCCTAACCTCCCCCTTGGCAGGGGGAGGGACTATAAGTGCCACAACAAAAACAGGATTAAATTTGAGCGAAGGAGACATGCCGAACCTCGCACAAACAGCAAAAGTAAACTCCTCCCCCTGCCAAGGGGGAGGCCGGGAGGGGGTAAGGCTTTTACCCCAAGAAATCATCCTCTACGGCTTCGACGAACTCACTCCTTCAATCCAACATTTATTAAATTGCCTCGAAAATCTCGGCATAAAAATTTCATCACTGGATTTACAAGTTGAAAAAAATTCCGCGCAGCGAATTGAATTCATCAACGAACAACAAGAACTGAATGCTGTGACTCGTTGGGCGAAAGAAAAAATTGCCGCTCGACCCAATTCAACCATTGGTATTGTTGTGCCGAATTTAACAGCGCAACGCAGTCGTATTGAACGTGTGTTTATGCAGGAATTTGAACCGCAATATATTTTTCCGGATCAAGCGCAACATGCGACCGGCTTTAATATTTCAGCAGGACAACCTTTGGCACAAGTTCCGATTATCTCAATAGGGCTTACCGCATTAAGTTGTCAGGCAGAACGATTGGATCTATATCAACTGTCTGCACTATTGCGTTCACCCTTTGTGGGATCAACCCAGGAATTAGCAACACGTGCTTTGTGGGATGTGGCATTGCATGATGCAGGCGAATTGGAATTCAGTTTTCAGCAATTTAAAACTTTTATTAGTGAGCGTGTTGCAAAACTTCGTCCTCGTCATTCTCGCGAAAGCGAGAATCCATTTCTTGATGGCAATGAAAAGCTGGATCCCCTACGCGTGGATGACGATGCGCCATTAAATGAAGATCAAATAGAACTCAGTGACTTTATCAATGATAGAGATTCTGGATCTCCTTCAAAAATGACGGAAATTAAAAATGATTTCTATCAACGCTTAAGCGATTTCGATTTACTCCGAAAACAACATAAAAAAGTGACGCGTTATCCCAGTGAATGGTGCAGCATTTTTATCGAGCAATTAAAAGCCTGGGGATGGCCAGGAGACAGGCAAATAGATACATTGGAATATCAGCAAATACAAAGCTGGCAGGAAACACTCGACGAATTTTCCGGATTGGATTATGTGCTGGATAAAATTGATCACAACAAAGCGCTGGATGTTTTAACCCTGGCATTACAACAAACGGCTTTTCATGCGCAAACACGCAGTTCACCTTTGCAAATTTTAGGTTTACTCGAAGCAGCTGGCTTACCCTTTGATGAATTATGGGTAATAGGTCTGGATGATGACACCTGGCCACCTGCAGCAAAACCCAATCCACTATTGCCAGTAAGTGTGCAACGTGAATTAAATTTGCCGCAATCCTCACCCGAACGTGAATTTTATTTTGCGCAACGTTTAACCCGGAGATTAACACAAGGCAGTGTCAATTTATTTGCCAGCAGCGTAACGATGAAAGGCGATAAACAATTATCCGCAAGCCCTTTAATCAGCCATTTTCCGTTGACCGATTTTTCAATTGATGAAATAACTGATTACGAACAGGATTTATTTTTCAGCCGCAACATGGAAACCCGCCTGGATTATTGTGGACCACGTATTGTCGATCTTGAATCTATTCGTGGCGGTTCACAAATTTTAAAAAGCCAGGCAATCTGTCCATTTCAGGCATTTGCACGTTATCGTTTACATTCCAGTGAAATTCCGTCTCCTGCTATTGGTTTAAGTGCACTGGAACGCGGTAATTTATTACACAAAGTCATGGAGATTATCTGGCGAATATTGCGCGAACAATCAAAATTACTTGCTTTGAGTGATGAAAAATTATTGGCACTCATCAATAAAGCCACAACACAAGCCCTGACGGATATTCGCCAAAAACGCGTTGCAGGCCATCGTTTTTTACAACTGGAAACACAAAGGCTGAGCACACAAGTTTTGCAATGGTTGCAACTGGAAAAACAACGCAAGCCATTCACCGTTTTATTTAATGAAGGCCGCAAAACTGTCAAGCTGGAAAAAATGCCCATTCATATTCGTTATGATCGCGTTGACGAATTGGAAAACGGTTCTTTATTTGTGCTGGATTACAAAACCGGTGAAACGTCAATTCGCGATTGGACAGGTAATCGCCCCACCGAACCCCAGGTTCCGCTCTATGCTATCGCCAACTCAAAACGGGTTGCAGGCGCTGCTTTCGGACAAATTTCTACTGACAAGATTTTATTTAATGGTATTGCAGAAGACAGTGACATAGCACCGGGATTAATCGATGCCAACGAATTACCAAAAATGGATTTACCTGGAAACTGGACCGATATTTTGCAACATTGGGAAACCGTCTTGTCACGCTTGGCTCGCGAATTTTTAGCGGGATCTGCTGCCGTTGACCCCAAACACCCTGCAACCAGTTGTCGTTATTGCGAATTACATGCGCTCTGTAGAATTCGCGAGCAGTTTGATTTTGATGCATCAAATCAATTGTTGGATGATTCAGAAGTATCCGGAGAATTATCTGATGCTGAATGAATTTGTACCCAATCAAACCGATCTACCACCGGATTTTCACGAACGCCAACGCGCGTTGGATCCAACACAATCTTTTATTTGTGAAGCACCTGCAGGTAGCGGAAAAACCGAATTATTAACACAGCGTTTTTTAACGCTGTTAAGTCGTGTTGAACGACCGGAAGAAATTCTGGCAATTACGTTTACACGAAAAGCTACGGGTGAAATGCGCGAACGTATTATAAAAGCCTTGCGGGACGCACAATTGCCAACACCCAAAGAATCGCATAAGCAAACCACCTGGAAATTGGCGCGCGCTGTAATCGAAAAGGATCAGGAATTCCAGTGGAATTTATTGGAAAACCCTTCACGTTTACGCATCCAAACCTTCGATAGCCTATGCACATCGCTCACGCGACAATTACCGATTGAATCCACTCTGGGCGCGCAACCACAAATTCAGGAAGATGCCGAAGAACTCTATCGCCGTGCTGTGCGTGCTTTATTAGCCACACTGGAAGACAACACCCCCTGGGCAAAATCCTTAAGTGAATTATTAGGTTTACTGGACAATCGTTTTGATCGTTTTGAAAATCTGATGATCCATATGCTTGCTCGCCGTGAAACCTGGTTGCCAATGTTGATTTCCAGCCAATCCACCCGGAATATCAAACAAATTCTGGAAGAGAATTTCTGCAATGTGATTGGTGAAAGAATTAATGCCGTGCGCGAAAAAATTCCCTCACATTTACATCGGGAGATTATCACTCTTGCCGCTTATGCTGCCGCCAATCTTCGCGCTGAAAATTATCGTTCGACAATATTGAATTGTTTGGATATGGATTTGGAGTTTCAACAACTTCCGGACAATCAACCCAAACACTTGTCGCGCTGGGTTGGCCTTGCAGGATTATTTGTAAGTTTTGCCGGTGAATGGCGAAAATCGGCTTCTGTCAAAATTGGTTTCCCTTTGGGTGAAACCCGCGATGAAAAACAAATATCTGCTCATCGCAAACAACAGTGGAAAAATATTATTGATGTGCTGTCTTTGCGTGAGGGAACACTCGACGCTTTTAAAAATTTGCGCAGCTTACCCAAACCCACTCTGGATGAAGAACAATGGCGAATTCTGCAAGCCTTGTTTGACATTTTGCCCGTGTTGGTAGCGCAACTCACGCTGGTTTTTCGAGCACAAAATGCCATAGATTTTACCGAACTCAGTTTAGCTGCACGCCGTGCACTGGGTGATGCCGATACACCCAGCAATTTGGCACTGCGAATGGATTACCAATTGCGTCATATTCTGGTGGATGAATTTCAGGATACATCCTTAAGCCAGGTTGAATTACTCAATAGTTTGACTCAAGGCTGGATGCCCGGTGATGGACGCACTTTGTTTTGCGTAGGCGATGCCATGCAATCCATTTATGCGTTTCGCGGTGCCAACGTTGGATTATTTTTGCATTGTCGCGAACAGGGTTTGGCGAATGTGCAATTGGAAAATATTCAACTGCAAACCAACTTCCGTTCACAAGCGGGATTAGTGGATTGGATCAATCGCGTGTTTTCATCAAGTTTTCCGCAAGAAAATAATATCACCAGCGGCGCTGTAAAATATTCACCCGCTGTTGCAATTCATCCGAAAGAAGAAGGCAAAGCGGTTTGGCTACACACCTTTGTGGATCACGACACCTATTATGATGAAGCGCGTTACATTCTCGGTATTATTCGCAAAACGAGAATGGACATGCCAAATGCCAGCATTGCGATTTTAATTCGCAGCCGTGACCATGCTTCTCATATTTTGCCTTTGTTAAAAGACAATCAAATTCGTTACCGTGCAGTGGATCTCGAACCCTTACAAAATCACGCAGTCATTCAGGATTTGTTGGCACTCACCCGTGCATTATTACATCTCGCTGATCGCACTGCATGGCTCGCCATTTTACGCGCACCCTGGTGCGGTTTGAGTTTGGCAGACCTTGAAACTATTGCGAATATTCGTGAAATTAATTCCGATGAATCAGAAAAAAAATTACCACTGCCAGTTGTGTTGGAGCAGTGTGTGTTGGCGATGGAATTTCACCCCCTCCTAACTTCCCCCTTGGCAAGGGGGAGGGACAGATCAGATATTAATTCGCCGTTGCACGCTGCAGAAGAAATAAATAATGATTCTACAAATGAAAAAAACAATTTAAATGCAGTACCAAATTCTGTAATTGGCACAATCAGTCCCCTCCCCTCGGCAACTGCTCCCGGCGTTGCTCTACCTCCTGCATCCGTGCAGTTGTTGCCAAGGGGAGGGTTAGGGTGGGGTGAAAGGGGTGAAGAACCCGATCTCTTCATCCCCCACTCCATCCAAATCGGCAACCAACAATTGTCACTACTCAGCGACGACGGCATAAAACGTTTGCAACGTGTGCTACCGATTTTACAAACTGCCAGTACACAACGTGATCGCAAAACATTACGGCAATGGATTCAAGGTTGTTGGTTATTGCTCGGTGGCCCTGCGGTTGTTGAAAACGAAACAGCACTCAGTAACGCAAATGTTTATTTTGATTTATTGGAAAAATGGGAATACGCCAGCAGCTTGCCATCATTTGAAGTATTGATGCGTGATGTTGAGAAGCTCTACGCACAACCTGACGCCAATGCTGATGACAGTTTGCAAATTATGACCATTCACAAATCAAAAGGTTTGGAATTTGATGTGGTGATAGTCCCTGCACTGGATCGTAAATCGCGCAGTGATGATTCCCCCGTGTTGTTGTGGCAACAACGATTAAATGCGCAGGGTAAATCAGAATTATTAATGGCACCTTTAACTGGCAACACAAAAGCTAAACATCCCACTTACAACCATCTACGTCAGGAAGACACCAAAAAGAGTCAATTGGAAAATTGTCGGCTTTTATATGTGGCCTGCACACGTGCACGTAAAAAATTATATTTATCAGCACAAGTGAAACGCGATACCGAAGAAACTGCAAGATACAAACACCCTATTCGCAGTTCACTGTTAAACAGCATTTGGGAATCGGCTCAATCACGTATGACGCCCGTTGAAAATAAAAAAACTGCTGAACCCGTCACACAAGAAAAACCTTTTAAACCACGCCCCTTGCATCGCTTACACAGCGATTGGCAACAACCTGTTGCACCGGAAGGAAAATTACTCGCCGATTACATTCCACAATTTGATTATCAGGAAGACGCCAATCAAATAAACTTGCAATGGCAAAGAAACACAGCACGCCACACAGGTACTGCAGTGCATCGCTATCTGCAAGCTTTTGCAGAATCCGGTTTACAACACTGGTCAGAAACTCGCATTCACCAATGCCAACGCAAAATTAAAAACCTGTTAAAAACGCTTGGCGTCAGCATCACTGAAATTGATTCAGCTTGCCAACGTACAATTACACTTTTATGTAAGGTATTAAACGACGCACAAGCAAAAAAAATTCTCGCCACAGATTATTCTTTCAGCGCCAACGAATACGCCGTCACCCTCAACACCGCATCCGGCCCATTACATTTAGTCATGGACAGAATCTATCAAGACCACTCCGGCAATCTCTGGATCATCGACTACAAAACCAGCGAACCCGCTGAAGGCCAATCACTGGAAAATTTCTACCAACAAGAAGTTGCCACTTATCAACAAAAAATGAGTTTGTATAAAATGGCGATGGAACGTTTGGGTTATCAGCAAGTGAAAATGGCGCTTTATTTTCCGGTGATTGGGGGTTGGAGGGAGATAATATAAGTTTATTCGAAGTGGCACTCGTAGGGCGGGTCAAGACCCGCGGGTGCGAAGTGAAATTTATCAAAACATGATTATTAAAAAATTCAAAATCAAAAGCGTCATAAATTAAAAAAGCATGAGGCAGGCAATATCCAAATGAAGTATGAGCCAATAGACATAAAGTGCCCAGATTGTGGGGGCTTTGCAAAATTCGAAGAACCATTTGAGTTTTTATCGAAGAACGAGCCTCGCCCTGATGAAAACAGACCAATGCATCAGTGGGGTGGCTGGACTGTGCTCGAAAGATTTCCTTCGCAAATAACTTGGCAAGCTCCGTCAGGATCAAGCCAATATCTCAGAAGTGGAGGCAATGAAGAAAATGGTGGTTATCCATTGCTTACCAATGGCCTAACTCAATGCTCTCTATGCCACTCAAATAAAAAACATAAACTAAATTGGCCAACTGATGCTTTTTGGCAATGGGAAATTCGAGGTGAGATATTGTGGGCATGGGATAAAAAACATGCACATATAATTCTCAGTTTTATCAGGGAAACCATCAGACCACCACGACGCGCATATAGCATAAAGTACATACCGTCTCATTTTCTAACTGCAAAAGTTCGTGATTTAGTCGTTCAAAAAATGGAGCATAGTCTAAACGCCTAACGCAGATGTTGGGGTCTGCACCCACAGCCTACAAAATTATTGAAAAATAATTTGAAATTTTGAAAGAGAAATAGTTATGCAGGGCGGCTCTGTGGCCACCCTTGTTGGTTGAATCAAACATCTGTTTTATCAAACACTTCTTCAACGCTTAAACCAAATACATCTGCAATGCGAAAAGCCAAGGGTAGTGATGGATCGAAGCGGCCGTTTTCGATTGCGTTGATTGAGTTGCGTGAGACGTTTACGCGTTCGGCGAGTTCGGCTTGGCTCCAGCCTTTTTCAGCGCGCAGTACATGAATGCGATTTTTCATATTAACTTTGCCTGAAATTTATGAACTTGTAAGACTGCGACGCCACCAGACAATGCCCGCAATCGCCATGCCGAGCCCTTGCAAAATTACAACCAACATAAAGCCGATCAGAATTCCCATCTGAACTGTACTGCGCTCAATCGAATCGTTTGCACCTGAACTCATGGTGATTGCCAGATCAACCAATTTGTTGGCCACTGGTGGTAACAACATAATTAAAGGAAAAATGAACCAACCTGTTTCCGTCCCTCGCGCGTAAGCAAATCGCTGACTTGCAAGCATGACTTCATCCAAGCTACGTTCATGTCGGTTTGCAAAGTAGTAGGAATAGGCCATTACAAAAATCGCGGCAATCGCTCCTACTATGAGGGGGAGCGTATCGCCCTGTTGCTTCAACCAGGGTTTCAAAAGGATCATGCCGACGACTACTATGACAACCGGAGCCGCCAGAAGAATAAAGCGAACAACAGTGTTGAGAGGTTTTGTTGCCATGAAAAATCTCCTTTAACTGAAAAAATAGGTGTCATATAGAAGAATGAAAAGCATACTTACCCATATGCAAAGTAAGCTTGTCACATTCTTTCAAAAATGACAAGTATACTTTGCACAAATAAATGCCAAAACCATAGAGAACCCACAAATGACCCAAGCCAATAACCCCTTACATGGCCTCACACTGGAAATGATTGTCACCCGACTGGTAGAGCACTATGGCTGGGAAGAATTAGCAAAACGAATCGACATCAATTGTTTCAAGAGCGATCCATCGATAAAGTCATCGCTCAAGTTTTTGCGTAAAACACAATGGGCGAGAGACAAGGTTGAGAGTTTGTATGTTTCAACGTTTTGAAAATAATTGAATTAAAAATAATATGGATATTATTGCAAGATGGTCATGTTGGGGTTTGCACCCGCAACCTACGTGACTGATAAAATATTCGAAAATTATTTTAAATTTTGAAAGAGAAATAATTTATGTAGGGGCGGCCCCCTGTGGCCGCCCTGGGCAGACACGGGGATCTGCCCTCGATTGAAAAATGCAAATTAAAAACATATATAGCTATTAATGTTTTACTATCGGGTTAATCTCAATTTTCTCAAGAATAATATTATCATCCAGTCTCCATATTTTTAGACTGTGTTTGCCTGCTGCAATATTATTGAATGTCAGAGTTTCTTTGTGCCCGTTATTGATGACCGCATCGGTCCAATTTTGTTGTTCCGGAATTTTAATTGCACCGCTTGTTGGAACCAGATGGTAATTGATGATTGAAGGTTTGTGATTGTCAATCGACACAGCCATCATATTTTCAAAGTCGTAACTGGCAGACAAATCCAACTGACCACGCTCATCCGTTTTTAATTCTGCTCCCAAAACACCATTTTGGTTTGGGCCGGATGAAACTTGTTGGTCATTCCATACATAACTCAAACGAACCGATGCACCGTAGTTTTCCCAGTAAGCGGTAAAGTTGTAGGTTTCGGGAGATACACCAATGGCTTTGGCAGGCGCACCGGCACCCTCGCCTCGTTGATGAATATGTGTGTAGTTGGCGTTAAAGCCCAAACCTTCCAGCAAGATGTCCAAAGGTTGTACCCAGGTTAACTCGGCACCTTCAATTTCAAGATTGCCCGGAGCGTTGACCTGCTGGGAAACAAGTATCGGGGCAAGATCAGGACCGCCACGAGCATTGATAGCCGCTTGTCGTGCTTCACCAATAGTGGCAAAAGGAATGGTGACATCACTGCCCACTGCGACTACCAATTGACTGAAAGGAATACTGAAAGTGTTGGATACAGTAAAACCGGTCATTTGTTTGCCAAAGAAAGTGGCCCCTATATAACCTTCATCCCCTGTGTACCATTCACCGCCAAAATCGACATTGGTTGAAAGGTATGGAGACAAACCTGGGTTACCGTAACTGGCATTTTGTGCAGAGGGATCACTGAAGTTGGTGGCAGGTAACATGGCACTCGGATTGGGGCGTGTCATGGTACGCGAAGCTGCAAAACGCAAAATCACATCATCCCTTGCATTGAACGCAATATTCATTGATGGCAACAGAAAGTTGTAATTAACCGGGTTGGCAACATAGAAACGTTGTTCGGCAACCGCCGGAGTAGAACCGGTAGCGGGTTGTGCCGGAATCACCACCGGGCCAGCAATCACCTGGTCAGTATCAATATAACGACCACCGACATTCACACGCAGATCACGCCCGGCAAGGTCTGTTTTGGTATTGAATTCGATGTAGCCCCCCTTGGTCGTTTCATCCATGCGCGCCGTTGAAGCACCAGTTGCAGAACCCCCACCTTCGGGAGCCGAATCTCTCAATTGATAATAATTGGAGTCGCGTTTGATTCGATCAAAATCAACCGTAATAAACCCTGGCCCCGGCAACAAATAAGAACTCAATTCACTTTGTGGAATGGCCGAGTTGGGATGCAAGCCGGTACAACCCAGTCTTCCCGTTGCCGGGCTATTGCCGGTGGCATCCAATCCGTTGCGACATGCAATATCTTCCCAGCGGGCGCTATTATCAAAGCCGGCAATATGGCGATTCAAATCGTCATAGGCCAAACCGAATTTGACGTTGTTGTCATCATCACCGAAGCGATAATCAGCATGAACACCATCCGTTTCTGTGTGACGTTTTTCGTTGGCAATATTCAAGCGACCACCATTCCAGCCCCAACCCAATTCAGGGTTGTTGAAATCCACAGCACCATTGGCATCAAGCACTTCAAATTTGGGGATTTCGCCGTTGGTGTAATTCACGTAGATGCCACGGCCAAGCTGGGTTGCCACCATCACAGTGGGCGCTTCGCGGAACCAATCACTTTCACTGTGGTTGGCTTGAATATCCAGCATATGTAAATCGCCGAACTCAAAATGCGCGCCGGGGTTAATGTTCTGGAAGTCTGCATCCTCTATATAAGGACGGGCTTCCTGAAAAAACTGGACGTTGGCAAAAGTGCCCGACTTCACGACGTTGTTACTGTCCAATTCCATGTCCAAAGGAATCATGCTGCCGTTACGACCCACCATAGTCATGGCCAGGCGCTCAACATCTTTTTTGTTATCAGTTGCCATCACGTCCAGGTAAAAACGCATTTCATCCGTCGGACGATATTCAAATGTCACCAAACCTGTCGTGCGTTCATCCAGCCCTGACATATAAGCCTGACGCCCCAATCGTGGCATCAGCGCTTCTGAAATCTGCGTAATGTTCAAACCGGGATTGTGACTCAGCAGCCAAGCCTGGTCGATAATTTCGCCGTCCACCAAACCGGCACCGGCATTCACAGGCACCCTGCCATAGCCAAAATTGGGGTTGGCTATATCGTCGGATGTGTCAGTCGGGGTATTGTTTGGATCCAATGTTGCCCGTTGATCCAAACCAGCCATTAGCCAATTGTTACTGCCTGAAGGGTTACAACCACCGGTTGTGGCAAAGGTTTGACCTGAACCCGGCGTGGTTCCACAAATGCGGTGCGACGTATTCAGGTTGCTGTAACCAATGGTTTCATATCCCTTGGTGATCAGTTCCTTACGGTGATGGGACAGGCCCACCAAAACACCAAAAGTATCATCCCGCCAACTGGCCGAAGCTGCCAGTTTGGGGCTATTGGTGGAATCAAGCTCAGTGAACACATTTTCCGCATTCACATTAACCTGTAAACCTGCGTCTTTATAATCAAAAGGTCGGGCTGCACGAATGTTCACAATGCCCGAAACACCTCCCTCCAATACATTGGCAGTAGGCGTTTTTTGAATATCAAAACGTGAGAAAAGTGCTGATGGAAACAGGTTGAGATCCACCTCGCGGTTCTGGTTTTGTGTATCAATAGTTCCAGAGGTTGCAACCGCGATTTGCGAACCATTTAATAAGACTTTGGTAAAGCTGGTGCCCAACCCGCGGACAGAGACGTTGACACCTTCACCGAATGGGTCGCGATTAATTTGTACACCCGGCATACGGTTAATGGCTTCGGCAATATTGTTATCGGAGAACTTGCCTATGTCTTCCGCAAAGACTGATTCTATCAAGGCATTGGATTCACGCTTTGCATTGGTAGCATTTTGAAGGCTGCCTTTATAGCCCGTAACAACCAATTCTTCCTGAACAATTGAGTCATCTGCACGGGCAATAACGGCAGCCATCACAAGACTCAACACACTTAATTTAAAAATCCGGTGGGTATGATTCATATCTATATCCTGATCTGATTATTCTTGTATTCATGTCATGGGTGACACCTTGCATTCATGTATACATGCGCCGGAAATACTAGAGAGCAACGGGAAATAGACCAATGATGTCCTGCAACAAAACTAACAAAAATTGCATAACTTCTTGCAATAAAAGGATTGGGATTGTTTTTTAATCAGAAAATAATTTTTTGTCTCCTATTTGTATTATTTTTTTACTTACAATCTGATTAGAGTTTTCATAATCAGGCCAGGTCATACATGCTGAAATTTTTCCGAAACACCACCATCCTATTATTGGTGTTGGTACTGCTCACTTTGGTTGTTGTTTATACCGGTCTGGCTAAATCCGAATTAGATGTCTCTCTTTTCCCGGGACGAGACGCTGACTTTGTTTGGCAAAGCTCAACAGAACCACGGATTCCGGTCAGCAACACAAGCTTCTCCCTGAAAAATGAAACCGGTGTAGTGGAATATGAGTTTGTTCTGGATCCACAACAACCCTCACCCTATACACATTACTCCATGTATTTCACCGGGCCGAACGGATACAAGATGCTTGACCTGACTCGATTCAACAGTATTTCATTCAAAGTGATATGCGATCCGAAAAATACTTTGTTAATGGTTCTATTCAGCTTTGACGAAAAAGTGACCGACCTGCGAAACATGCCCAGCCGTCGTTTTTCAAGAACCGCTTTTTCCTGCGACTCCAACTGGAGCACTGTCACCATCCCATTTGACGATTTGGATACGCCCCACTGGTGGTTGAACCAATACTCGGTTGATTTAAGCGATACGGGATATCAACTCAATAAAACCCTGGGATTTGCCTGGGCAAATTCATCGCAAAGCCCCTTGAACCAGCTTTCCCATGTCAGATTGACCGATGTGAAATTGTTAGGGAAAGATTATCGCTACCTTTACGCGGCAGGCGCGTTCAGTCTGTTGCTTTGGCTAGTATTTTTGATGGTGATATTTCGGCAATATTTAAAGGTTCTCACACTGCACTTACAGGATAAATTGATTCAGGATCAACAATTAATCGCCTACAAAAAGTTATCGATTGAACCACAACGGGATAAAACCAAAATCGCCCTGTTGCATTTTATCGCCACCGAATACGCCAACCCGGAATTAAGTTTGGAATCAACTGCAGCCGCATTAGGTAGCAATCGATCCAAAATTAATGAAATTCTAAAAGATGAACTTGGCCTTACATTCACTGCTTATCTGAATAAACTGCGACTGACAGAAGCTGCTCGTTTACTCTCGGAAATTGAAGAGGCTAACGTGTCTGAAATAGCCTATTCCGTCGGCTACAACAACATTTCCTATTTCAATAAATTGTTCAAAAACGAATATCACTGCACACCCAAAACATTTAAATCTCTCTACAAAAAAAATCAGGGCGAATCATTTTAAATTTTCAGCCATAGACCCGGGATCACACCACCTATAGAATCGGCTCTCTATGAATAACCTAAGGAACTGATGCCCATGCTTCACTCTTCAACATTATCCGTTGTTATGTCTATTGCCATATTGATCACCGCCTGCTCAGCTTGCGCATCACCAACCCAAACACAACCAGAACAAATAACACCTGTTGTTTTGGATTCCAGCCAAATATTCACGATTTTTTCACAAACCAACAAACAGAATTACCGCATTCAGGCACGCTTGCCTGGTAGCTACCAAAATAATCCATCCAAACAATATCCCGTCATTATTAAAGTCGATGGGCAATGGGATTTTCCATTAGCGGCCAGTGTTTTCAACAATATTTATTTCGATGGTCAAATGCCGGAAACCATAATCATTGGTATTGATTGGGCCGATGTAAAAGGAAATATACATGCCACTCGCGCCCGCGATTTATTACCTGCACCCCTGGGCAGTTTCGCCGGTAGTGGTCAGGCAAAAAAGTTTGTCGATGTACTCGCCAAAGAAATTATTCCTGAACTCAACAATCGCTTTCGTTTAAATGGACAAGAATTTTTATTGGGTGGCTCATGGGGCGCAACTTTTGTCACCTTCGCATTATTGGAACAACCGAATATATTCGACGGTGCAATTGCAATCGCAGGTGATTACACCACAGCAAGCGATGTGTTCGACAAACAGATCAAATCTTTGTCCGGTTCAAACGCATTGGCGGGAAAACGTTTATACATTGGCATAGGCGATGGTGATGCTGTAGCACCTGCTGTGCTTGCATATGCTGAAAAACTTAAACAAGCCAAATTAACCGGATTCCAATTAAAGTTGGATCATCTTGCAGGATACGGACATTCCGGCATGAACGTACCGGGATATGCAGCGGGATATCAGCATATTTTTGAAAGACCGCAATTATCACTCACAACAGAAAAATTAAAGCAGTTTGTTGGAAAATATAAATCTGTTGGTGAAAATCCGGATGAACTGGTTATTCAAGCACACCCACAAGGTTTGACCATAGCAACCGATGAAGAGAAAATTTCTTTACTGGCAAAATCAGAAAACTCTTTTTACCATCCAGGCAGATTTTTAAATGTCACCTTCGAAGGAACCCGGGCAAAAGTGGAAACATTTTTTGGGGAAACCATCTATCAACGAGTCGATGTAAAAAGCAAAAAATAAAACATCATCGATAATTTAGTGGTGGGCAACTTGCCCACCCTACAATACCCACAGTCTGAGTGCATTTAAACACTTAATTAAAACTCCAGGAGATATTCGATAACAGACAACATTTATCACATTTAAAATGAAAAAAATCATTTATCGGGCTATCCAGTAACCAATCACCACTACAGCAAGGGCAAAGTCTTTTTTTCTCTTGACTCAAACTTCTACCTCCAGATCTGTAGAGATAATAATAAAATGGTTTGCCGACTGTTTCAGATAGCTGTTGACAAATATTTATTCCGCTTTGACTCAATTCACTAGAAAGATTGGACATCTGACGAACAGTCGTTTTTTCTAAAACCGTACAATTCATTTGCAATGAATCACAAGATTGGTAATTTGTTTCCCATCTTAGGATTTCGTTGTATTCGCCACTTTCCATAACAGGAAGTTTATACAATGGTATTGAATAAAAACAATCCATACATAATACAGGCGATCCAATTCGAACAAAATTAGTAAATAGAACAAAGCCTGAGGGATTTTTACAATCACAACAAGACTCACCTTCGATGCTTTTTAAAACATCAGTAACACTAACGGCAATACCGGCAGTGTTTAATTTTTTAATATCTTCTTTGACATATTGATTAAAATATTGCTCGTTTAAAGATGTATACTCTGGCGTCATCACTGTAGCTGCACAATAGCTACCCTCATAAGATATTGGCCACTCCCTACCATAAATTTGACCATTCATTCTTAA
>CBFGPN010000083.1:0-16045 GCA_965650675.1 uncultured Cellvibrio sp. | reverse complement strand
TGGAATCAGAAATAACAAAATTGATACTATTACCATGATTCCTTCAGATGCCGAAACCATACCAACAATATACGGTGATGTTTTCAATCCATAAACTGCTAAAAAAATTGCGACACAACGAAGTATAATAGCGAAGTAATGATGTGCTCTCATAATTTTATCCTATAATTATTGGTTTAGAAGCATTATTATAGTGTGTTGTTATAAAAAATCTAGACGTCAGTGTTACCGACTCAATACAGCCTATCCATAATTATTTCGTTTTTATGATTACCAAACAGTTTTAAAAGCTTAACCTCACCAAAACACCAGCCTCAACATTTACAATTTCAAACCTGCCCTTATGCAACTTCATAATCTCTTGCACAAAGTTAAGGCCCAAGCCGGTACTTTTTTTACCGGTTTCAGGGCGAGGAAGAGAGAAGAAACGGTCTGTGAGTTTGGTGAGGGCAAAATCCGGAATTGCTTCGCCCTGATTAAATAAGCTGAAAACGGTTTGCTCACCTTGCCTGCTTGATTGAATTTTAATGATGCCTTTCCTGAAGGTGAAATCCAGTGCATTGTCTAATAAATTGCTGATAGCTTGTTCAAGTAAAAACTCTTCCCCTATGACTTCTACAGAGGGATCACAATTTATTTCCAGTTGGATCTGTTTTTGTTGCAATCTCAACTCATAACGCTGTAATACAGACGCAACCAAATTGGCCATATTAATGCTTGTCGGGTTATGCAGACTTTGTTGATGTTCAATTCTGGCCAGGTTTAACAAGCGGTCAATTAATTGTTGTAATCGTTGACTTTCAACATCGATATTATTCAAAAATGATTTTCGCTGCTCTTCTGTCATGGGCGACTGCAAAACCTCGGCAGCAGCACGAATCCCTGCCAATGGGCTTTTTAATTCATGTGTCAGTGTCTGTACATAATTTTCTATGTAGTTTTTCCCTTCCAATTCTGTACGCATGGATTCCAACGCATTGGCCAATTGTTGTAATTCACCGCTGGCAATTTTACTTTGCTGGATTTCTGCGCGATCTCCTTTACTCACACTTAACGCATAATTACGTAATTTTTGTAATTCACGACTCAACCACCAGGAAAAAATTGCACCCATTATTAAACCTGCCACTATTAGCAGACCACCAAAAATACTCAATCGAAATTGGGTACGATTGATATAAGGTTCCATACTGCGATTGGGTTTGGAAACCGACACTACACCAATAATTTCATCACCATTTTTAATAGGAGCAGCAACATACATAATAGTAGTTCTATCATCACCTGATATTTCAGGGGATGAACGCGCACCATATTGGCCCTGCAAAGTTAAATAAACATCATTCCATTTGGAGTAATCCATGCCTACTGCAATGTTTTTGGAATCCAATAAAACTATACCTTTTTTATCTGTGACATAGATACGGTGATTCACCGTAGATTTATCGACTCCCCATATTTTGGCATTAGGTAAACGACTGCCGTACGCACGAAAAATTTCCGCGTAAAAATCATTGTTGACTTTGTTATCAAGCATGGGTTGTTTTAAAAACTCAGCCAGCAGATTGGCTGTGTCCACCAGGGTTTCCTCTGTGGATTGTCGAATACCAGGTTTGATTTCTTCCATCACTGTGGAAAATAAAAAATAGCCGCTGGCACTGACAAAGAGTATGTAGACAAAAAATATTCTGGCGCTAAGGCTCATGATTATTTCCAGTAGGGTGGGCATGATCCACCAAAAAATGTACCCGTCATTCCTGCGAAGGCAGGAATGACGGATATTTAATTATCCAAATCAAACAATCACAGACTGTTTATCCATATCGTCTATTGCAGCCTGTAAAAACTTTTCAATTTCAACTGTCGTCTTTATTGATTTATAGGCTTTTGCAAGCGCGCGCATAAAATTACGATCAATGACGGATTTATCCATCGTTTGATACAACAGATACAAATAAATAATCGCAATTTGACGCTCGGTGAATCCATGATTGACAGCCTCATGCATCAAACCAATCTGATCACCATGCAATCCATAATCTTGCAACAGTTTGATATTCACTTTGCTTGAATTAAAAGGTTTGAATTGATTTGCAAACATTTCGGCAAATGTTTTTGGATCTTTTTGTTCGGGTGCTGATTTGGATATTTCCAACAAATCCATTGACAATTTGTTGAATTCTTTTTCGATCATACGACCTAAAGCACCTTTCTTTAACATAGGTTGCGGTGCAGGCGCACCACGACTACGCATGGGTGCGGCAGCAAGCGGCGCTGCTGATGCAGCAGCCATTCCACCCCAACCTTCCGGCAACATATGCGGCACTTTACGCAACTCAGGCAAATCTTCTGCTTTTTGTTCGCGGACATCCACCAGTAAATAGTTGGTATGTTGTGACATTAATTGATAATCGCAAGCCAGTTTCACAATTTCATCTTTGTTTTCACTCAGATGAATGCGCGCTGCGGCTGCCAATCGCGATACCAATGTGAGCGATTCATCAGGGTTGTCACTGGTGCGTTGCAATATCAATTCCTGTTTTAACTGACTACCATCCGGCATATGTAAAACCAGGGTCGCTTTTTCATCGGGTTGTTTATCAAACCAGGCCCAAATATTTACCGTGTCACCATCATAAACTGCATTGACATCCAATTGGCGTGAAGGTTTATGTGACCATTGCATTTCCACTTTAGTCGCCGATGGTGCACGCATACGTTTGAAGTGACGCACAATTCGATCAGCCATATTTTCATTCGGGCTAACCAACTCTGCTGCACCACCGGTTTTTTCTGCCAGATTACGCACAAAATTTTCTGATACAGAATCCCCCACCCCCACAGTAAAAATACGATGTGCAGATTTTTTTGCTTGCGCAATAATATTGTCTACATCCCAAACCTCACCATCGGTGATTAACAAAATATCGCAGTTCTGTTTCACCTCCGAACGCAATTGATAAGTTGCCGTCAGAGCATTGCCGATTTCTGTTCCACCCAGATTGGCGTCAATGTTTGTGATCTGTTCCAAAGCTACCGCAATATTTTTTTCCGTTGCCGGCATCATTTTTTCAAACATGCAGTGATGATCACTGCCAAATAACACTATATTAAAAAAATCATCTTTACTGAGTGATCGTACAATGGTTGCCAACGCATTACGTGCTTGCTCAATAGATTGACCACCCATGGAACCAGAACAATCCACGACAATTTTCAAATTTTTCGGTTGTGCTGCAAATTGCGCAGCAAAAGCAGGATGAAAGCTGGCGAGCGCACAAAAGCCTTCGCGATCACGGCTAAATAATCCATGATTGTGATCCAATTCGGATTCAATATTAATAATAAAATCCTTATCCATTAAGGTACTTTTGTCTTGCAAATTAATCCAGGTGCAATCCTTATCATTTTGTACACTGATGCGATGACTGGGGCTGGCAATTTTCGCTTTCGCTAAGGCGCCAATAATTTGCACTTTAAAACTGCACGCATGTTCAACCAGAAAATCATTTTCCGGCATTTGATGTGCTGCAAATGGATCATTGCCATAACGTGGTGCCAGGGTAGTCGGAATAAATAAACGTAATTGATTGCCTTGCCAGCGTTGTGTAAATGCATATTGCATTTGAATCGCAATCGTTTCGCCGGCCATTAAATTACCGACATTCATTGTGTACAACCCGGACGCCAGCTTTTCCAGCATAACCACTGTGTTGCCATCGGTAATTGCTTCTTCATAACGCGCTTCAGCGGTTTTTTTCTCCAAAATATTCGCGCGCAAAATACGTTGATCAATTTTCACAACAAGTGAAGTTAACACTGCATCTATCGGCAGTGGAAAAGTGTAAACCGCTTCAATATTAATTTTTTCGTTGTTGGTATAACGTTGTTCAAGATTCACAGCGGTCATCAGGCCTTCAATTTTTGCCTCTATGTCCATACCCACCAGAGGTATGGCCTGACCATTGGTACTACGAAGTACCGGACTCATTTGCGTTTGCATTACTCTTCTGCCTTTTTAAGGTTGTGATATGCCGCGAGTATGTCCCGTGAAAGCTGTCGGATCTGTGCCGAGGTTAATCCACTGCGACCGGGTTCGATTAACAACTGTAATCCTTCACTGATCATCAAATGACTCCATAATTCGACCGAACCCGGTTGTGGCTGCTTCATGGGAATATTCACAGCGTTTGGCTGTTCGACTATCTCTGCGATTCGTTCCAGAGAAAGCCCGGCGGCCTGCCATTTCTTGATCTGCAACAAGCGCTCCAGATGCAAGGGAAAGTAACGCGCCCCACGATTCTTACCCTCAGGCCCGGGAACAAGCCCCTGCTGGATGTAATAACGCACAGTGCGCAGGTTCATATCTGCCAGTTGGCAGAGCTCATCGAGGCTATAAGTGTGGGCGGTTTCTGTATTCATGAAACCAATATAATACAGTTAAACTGTATAAATCAAGTGTTTGATAAAACGACTATAATTAAATCCACGGCTTGACACATAAGCGAAATGTATTAACGTATTTACATTACTGAATTTGGAGGATTGCTATGTCAATTACCACTATTACCAGCCGTGAATTTAACCACGACCGTGGCGGAGCCAAGAAAGCTGCGCAAAAGGGGCCAGTATTTATTACCGACAGAGGACAACCATCGCTGGTGTTAATGACAGCGGAAGATTATCGAAAATTAGTTGGGAAAAAGAAAAATCTTGCTGAGCTTTTGTATATGCCAGGTGCTGAAGATATCGAGTTCGAAGTGCCAAAACTCAAGGATGATTTAATGCGCCCTGCGGACTTTTCATAATGTATTTACTTGATACCAATGTGGTTTCTGAATTACGCAAAGTGATGCCAGGGAAAGCCCATCCCAACGTCAAAAATTGGTTTGCGTCAATTGATGGATCAGAATCCTTTATCTCGGTAATTACACTTCAAGAATTGGAAATTGGAATTTTGTTGATGGAACGAAAAGATGCATCACAAGGAAAAATATTGCGCACATGGGTGGAAGAATATGTGAAACCCGTTTTTAAAAATAATATTTTGACCGTAACAGAAGACGTAGCAATTACCAGTGCCCGCTATTACATCCCCAACCCCAAACCAACCCGCGATGCTCTTATTGCCGCCACAGCTGAAGTCTTTAAATTAAAAATCGTGACTCGAAATGTCGCCGATTTTGAATACAGCAGCGCAAAAATTTTAAATCCCTGGCTATGAAAAATGAGGATCGATATCTGCTTAAGCCACCGAAACAAATTATCTTACTAGCTTTATATGTTCGCTATTTTAATTACACTTACAAACGAAGTGTACTCTCTGGGAAGGACGATTTAAATCCTGCGCCTAGATGAGCGGCTGATAAAAATATCCAAAACCCCGCTGGGTTTTTATAGGATCAGCCTCTTCATTAATTTGTCTTAGTTTGCTGCGAATGGTTTTAATATGAGTGTCTATACTTCTATCGTAGTTGGCGTCATTGGCAACACCAACAGCTTGTAATAATTGTTCTCGTGAAAGAACATGATCAGGGCGCTTAATTAAATACTCCAGCAACACATATTCCAGTTTTGTCAGGTTTAATACTGTACCGCAAAAATAAATAACTTTTCGTTGTTCATCTACGTTAAATTCCTGATTGACAGGATCTTTCGGCGTGGGAGACTTGTCAGTAGTGGTGATGCGGCGTTTTAGAATGACTTTTACCCGCGCAGCCACTTCTCGTGGGCTAAAAGGTTTAACGACATAATCATCTGCGCCAATTTCCAGACCAATTACCCGGTCGAGTTCTTCGCCACGCGCGGTAAGAAAAATTAAAGGAACATCAGAAAAGCGGCGGAGTTGTTTGCAGGCTTCAAATCCGGTAATGTCGGGCAGGCCGACATCCATGATCACGAGATCGACTGAATGTTGTTGAATATATTCAAGACCTTTGGTTGCCAAAGTTTCCCAGTGTGTTGCAAAACCTTCGGCCTGCAATACAAATAACAAACTTTCTGCAATCGAGGATTCATCTTCAACAACAAGTACCTGAGGCATGACCTGGATCCATTAATTAATATGAGATTTTATGAACGACGATTCTATCAATAACCAGGGGACAAACAACCCGCAGAATCCTGACACCGCCGAAGAGTCGATACGAATCGTTGGTGGTGGCCCTAAAAAAGTCTTGTACACATTGAAAACCATTGCTCGTATCGGTTTATTGAATTCCACCAAAGCCCTAACCAGCCGCAACACCTGTAAGGCATGCGGGTTGGGTATGGGCGGACAATTGGGTGGCATGACCAATGAAAAAAAAGAATTCCCGTCTGTTTGCAATAAAAGCATTCAAGCGCAATCCACTGATATTCAATCGGCGATTCCACTCGAATTATTTCAACATACACTGGATGATTTCAAACAACTGTCCGGTTATGAAATGGAACATCTGGGGCGATTGAATAACCCCCTTTATAAACTGGCAGAATCCAACCAATATCAAGCAATAAGTTGGGAACAAGCATTCCAGTTGATGATTGAAAAATTTAAACAGACTCCCGCACAACGCAGTTTTTTTTATTCATCCGGCCGTTCATCCAACGAAGCCGGATTTTTATTGCAATTGATTGCACGTTTGTATGGCACCAACAATGTCAACAATTGTTCTTATTATTGCCATCAGGCAACCGGCGTTGGCTTAACCAATGTGATTGGCAGCGGCACTGCCACTGTGTCATTGGAAGATCTGGCTCTGGCCGATTGTATTTTTGTGATAGGAGCCAACCCTTCATCCAATCACCCACGTTTTATTCATCAATTAAAAAATTGTCGTGAACGCGGTGGGCAAGTGATTGTGATTAATCCAGCGAAAGAACCCGGGCTTGTTCGTTTTGCAGTGCCCAAAAGTGCGAAGTCCATGATCACTGGCGGTAGTTGGATTGCATCAGAATACATTCAACCCAAAATTGGCAGTGATTTATTGTTATTAACTGGCATTGCCAAAGCCTTGATTGAACACAATCAAACTGATCAGACATTTATTAATCAATACACTGAAAACTTTTCAGATTTACTCGAAACTATTCAACAGATCGATTGGCAAACGATTACGGTCACCTGTGGTGTTGATCAAATCACGATTCAACATATCGCCAATTGTTATGCAAAAAGCGAAAAAACTATTTTTGTCTGGGGCATGGGAATTACGCATCACACCCAGGGTGTGGAAAATGTAGAAGCGATTGCCAACCTCGCGTTATTGCGTGGCATGATGGGAAAACCCGGCGCAGGTTTATTGCCACTGCGCGGGCACAGTAATGTGCAAGGTATTGGTAGCGTGGGTGTAAAACCCACTTTAAGTGCTGATATTTTGTCCGCATTGGAAAAACATTTTTCAATTTCGCTCCCAAAAGAAAAAGGCATGGATACCCTCGCCTGTTTGGAAGCTGCTTTTGATGGAAAAATTGATGCAGCATTATTAATGGGTGGAAATTTATATTCCGCAACGCCGCATTCTGATTGGGCGCAAAAAGCTCTGGATAAAATTCCTTTTAAAGTGTATTTGACAACTACACTCAATCACGGCCATGTATTCGGCATGGAAACCAGTGATGCTTTAATATTGCCGGTAACCGCGCGTGATGAAGAGTGGCAATCCACCACACAGGAGTCCATGTTTAATTTCGTGCGTTTGAGCGATGGCGGAATTGATCGCTTGCATAATGTAAAACCCGAATCCTGGATTTTATGTGAACTGGCAAAGGGGTTGTTAAAAGACTCACCTATTGATTTTGAAAAATTAAAACAACATAAATCAGTTCGTGAAGCCATTGCAGATGTCATTCCCGGCATGAAATCCCTGCAGAATATTGATCAACACAAACAGGAATTTACTATTTCAAATCGCCTGTTACATAAACCGGAGTTTTACACGGATTCAGGAAAAGCCAAATTTATTACGCCCAGGTTGATACAAAAAAAATCCGCAACAGAATTCCCTTTTACTCTCGCCAGCATTCGCAGTGAAGGTCAATTCAATTCCATCATTTATGAAGAAAAAGATTCCTATCGCTCAACCGATACTCGTTGGTCAGTGTTAATGAATAAACAAGATGCCAATAAATTAGGCGTTAATGCAGGCGATAAAGTTACTCTTTCCTCCGCCTGCGGTGAAATGAAAGATCTTATTGTTTTCTATTTTGATATTCCCGAGGGCAATCTTTTGGCCTATTATCCCGAAGCCAATTGTTTGATCGGTACCGAGCGGGATCCACGCAGTCATACACCTGCATTTAAATCGGTGGCAGTAGCAATAACGAAATAAATTACGAGTGATGCAACTTGATTGGTGTACAAGTAATACTGTTAATTTTAACAAAAATGGTAATGCAACCATTTTTGAATGTGGAAGTAATTTGCGCGGAGTGAAAATATTCTTGTCGCTTATCTATGTCATTTTTATGCGAAACCAATATCTATGGTTAGCGAAAATTTCCTGAGCCAAATAGCTTTATCTCATTTATAAGATTAACTTATAAAAATCACTTCTAAACAAACGCTTACTGGTTATCACTTTGGACATTTTGGCGCTTTTTTCCCCATTGGATTGGGCAATTCTCTCGATATATCTTTACACTTTGGGAATGTTCAGAAGTGAGGTAATAGTTTGATGGACGGCATACTTTCTGGCTTCCCCTTCTCTCGAAAGAAGGAGTTCGCTACACAAATCGACATTCAAAAATCCGAACCCGATAGGAGTAATTCCATGCGTCTTACCAAAAATGATCCTGCTATTGCATTTCCAGGTGAAAGTGAAGCGCCAAGCTTCAATACGTTTAATGAACCAAGCGAGTCTCCGTCCAAAGTGGCCGAAATGCCCAAATCAAAAACACCCGTTGCTGTTATTGGCCCGAAAATTACCTTTAAAGGTGAACTGACCGGCGAGGAAGATTTGGTGATTATGGGTACAGTCGAGGGCAGCATTGATTTAAAAGGCAATCATTTAACAATTGCCAATCAAGGTGTGATCAAAGCCAATGTATCAGCGAGAACTATTACCGTCGAAGGTAAGGTTGAAGGCGATATAGTAGCGACTGAACGTATTTCGGTAAAAAGCGCCAGTAATGTGAAAGGCAACTTGAAAGCCGAACGCGTGACTTTGGAAGATGGTGCGAAATTCCGTGGATCTATCGATATGGATGTGGAAGCAACCAAAAGCAGCTACACATCTTCTTACAATAAAACAACAGAGTCAGGTTCAACCGAATAATCCCATTCTGGCATTTGAATCTTAACTCGATTAATTCGTGATAGCGATGATGCCAGTTGAAAGCCCTGTCGAGTTGGATTTAGCTACAAGTGATACGCCGGCGGATGTCATTCATCGATCCCCCGGCGTCACTGCGATCTATAACGAACTTAAATCATCGTCCCGCAATAATATTCTTGATTTAGGCTCATCTTCTGCACTCAGCTTTAATTTTTTTTCGCAACTGAGCTGCCACATTCATTTCGAAAATGTTGATGGATTTCTTGAGGACTGCCCCGAAGCCTGGAGTTCAAGTGAAAGTTTGCGCGCAGGTCTGGACGATTATCTTTCCAATTTTTCTGAAGAAAAAAAATTCGATATTATTTTGGTTTGGGATATTTTTAATTATCTCGATCAAAATACCATGAGCTGGCTGGTGAATCGTCTCAATCGTTACTCTCATCCAAATACTTTGCTGCACATGGTTAAATACATTGGCCGAAATCTTCCAGCAAGACCCAGACATTATCAAATTATCGATCAATATCAGGTAAAAATCAGTTGCTCGGGTATTTTGTGTTCACGCCCCTTCCCAAACATGGATACCACCAGCATGCTCAAGGGAATGACTAACTATGTAATGGAATATACCTACATGCAACATCAGGGTATGAGCCAGGATATTACCGAACACGTTCTGCGTTACCAACCAGACGGCAAAGCCAACAAACGACGTGAAGCATCGGCAGAATTACCCGGAAATTTAAGAGGGCTGGATGCAATACCGCACAGATCTTATGGCTTGGAGCATATCTGCAAATATTTACTCGGCATACAAAATGCCACCCTTCTGGATTTGGGCAGCAAAGTCACCCGAACCAGCGATTTTTTTCATCTTTATGCTGAAAATGTTTATGTCGAAGACATAATACCTTCACTGACTGAAAACGATTCAGCAATTCGCAAACATGCATTACGCTATCCCGAACACATCAAATTTGATGTTGTTATTGCATGGGATTTATTCAGCTACTGTAATCGCACACAGTTGGCTGCCATATTTCAAAAACTCCAACCCCATCTTCATGCCAATACTAAAATATTTGCTTTTTTCTATACCAGCTCTGAATTACCTGTACGGCCACAAAAATGCTACATATTGGATGACAAAAGTATTGCCTTGATCCCTGCGCCCAAGCGCCCTTCATCCAGCACTGAACTTTCGGCCGTCGGCTTGTTAAAAATATTCAACCAATTTAATTTGGAAAACACTTATATTCTTCAACCGGGTATGCTGCGTGGAATTTATGAATATATTTTTCAGGCAAAGTTACCTAATAAACAGGAGCACACTAAATGAGTACCAAAACAGGAAGAGATGTCGAAAAGGAATATCCAAAAATGGATTTCGTTGCGAAACTGCGCAGGCTTGCAGATGCAATCGAAAATGATGAAAAATTCGAGATTCAAATAGCAGGGGAACGCATATATGTTCCTGTTCGGGCTACCTTCACCATCGAACATGAAATTTCAGGCAAAGAAGAAGAAATCGAATTCCAGATTAAATGGCTGCGTGAATAGCCATTAAATCGAAATATTAATGGAAGGACGACGAATTTTACGGCGATCTTTACCAGCACGGGTTTCCAAAAAAGGATTATCACTTTTTTCCCGCCTGTCAGGGTTGACCCGACGTTCGATACCATAATCAGGTAAATCGAAAGTCGATTCATCCTCATCGGGGGAGACAAATACAGTCGTCCCCTTTACTTCTCTGGCATAGGCAGTAATTGCCGTAGTCGCTTGCGGGCGGCTGGAAGCCAATTGCTGCAAGCGTTGTCGCGTTTCCAGGGGGCCTAAATACAACATAGGTTCACCATTTAACATTAGGACCATAGTCAAATTGTCGGCAGACAAAGGGCTTTCTTGAGTAAACTTTTTGCGCATTCGTAGGTTATTGACTCTAATGAGACCTGGTTAATAATCAGGTCTTGAACCAGTTTAAAGAATGGCGCAATTTTACAACTTCCCCAACGATAAATAATGTGGGCGCGTGCACATCCTGTCCCGCGATCTGTTCATGAATTGATGATAAATCCGCCAAAAAAACACGTTGATCCGGTCGCGTCCCCTTTTCTATCAGGGCCACAGGCGTTGCAGCAGCACGTCCATGAGCAATCAATGTCTCGCAAATTTCTTTCAATCCGACCAATCCCATGTAAAAGACCAATGTTTGGGTTGGATTCGCCAATTCAGGCCAGGACACATTGGGATCATCCGATTTTAAATGCCCGGTAACAAAACGAACCGACTGCGCATAATCACGATGTGTCAGCGGAATTCCGGCATAAGCCGCACAACCGGATGCAGCAGTAATACCCGGCACGACTTGAAAAGGAATTTTATTTTGCGCAAGCAATTCAATCTCTTCACCACCACGACCAAAAATAAACGGATCTCCACCTTTTAAACGCAACACACGTTTGCCTTCTTTAGCCAAATCAACTAACAACTGATTGATATTTTCCTGCTGCATGGCATGTTCACTGCGGCGTTTTCCTACATAAATTCTTTCCGCATCACGTCGTACCAATTCCATTACAGCATCAGACACCAATCGATCATAAAGAACTACGTCCGCCTGTTGCATTAATCGCAATGCGCGCAGTGTTAATAATTCCGGATCACCTGGACCACCACCAACCAAATATACTTCGCCTGAAGTTAAATCGGATTGATCCGCATTTAATTCTTTTGCAATAAATTGATTAGCTGCGTCTTCCTGACCATTCATCATTAATTCGGCTGCTGGTCCTTGCAGAATTTTTTCCCAAAATTTTCGACGACTATCACCTTCACTAAAACGTGCCTTCACTCTATCGCGCCATTGACTGGCAATTTTCGCCAACTTGCCATAACTCGCAGGAATCAAGGTTTCCAATTTCGCACGAACCAGACGCGCCAACACCGGAGTTTCACCACCACTGGAAACTGCAATCATTAAAGGCGAACGGTCAATAATGGCTGGGGTGATGTAAGTGCAAAGTGCGGGCGTATCGACAACATTCACCGGAATCAAACGCTTCTGCGCATGTTCAGAAATTAACTTATTGAGTTGATCATCATCTGTTGCGGCTACCGCTAAAACACAATCATCCATATCCGATGGCTGATACTCCCGCTCATGCAACTCACCTTGTTGCTGCGCAACAATTTCGCGAATCTCTGTCGAAATTTCCGGCGCAACCACCCGCAAAATCGCACCGGCTTTTGCAAGCATACGACCTTTACGCGTAGCCACTTCACCGCCACCAACCAACAAGCAGCGGCGGTTTTTTAAATCGAGGAAAACGGGAAAATAGTCCATACAAAAAACCAATGTGGGTTGGCGGTGAGCAAAGCGAACCTCAAGATTGTTGATATTAATGGTTAAGCTGGTGAAATTCCCAGTGCACAAAAATAAGGCTGAAAACTTTGCTCTGACATTTCAATAACGAGTTGAATAAAATCAACATAATCTTTTGCAACATGTGCTTTATCCAAAGACTGGTAATAACGCAAATGTTGTTCAACAGTAATTACCACCAACGCAAAATCAAATCATCACGCAAATTCTTTACTACTGACCCTGGCAGAGGCCGGTGAGAATCTAATTGTGATTTTAGTTGATCGATTTTTTTGAACATTACTTCTTAACCGGTTTTAATTCCGTCTGGCCGCTCATATAAGGGCGTAATACTTCCGGAATAGTAATACTGCCATCTTCATGTTGGTAGTTTTCCATTACCGCTAATAGTGTGCGGCCAACTGCCAATCCTGAGCCATTTAAAGTGTGCAGCAACTCGGGCTTGCCCGTTTCCGGATTTCTATAGCGAGCCATCATGCGGCGTGCCTGGAAATCGCGAAAATTACTGCATGAAGAAATTTCGCGGTATTTATTTTGTGATGGCACCCAGACTTCTATGTCGTAAGTTTTGGCAGCTGAGAAACCTATATCGCCTCCACACAAAATCACTGTGCGATGTGGCAAGCCTAAATCTTGCAGAATTTTTTCGGCGTGGCCGACCAACTCTTCCAAAGCTTCTTCTGATTCTTCCGGGCGAACAAATTGAACCAACTCTACTTTTTCGAATTGGTGTTGACGAATTAAACCGCGAGTATCACGCCCGTAGCTACCGGCTTCAGAACGGAAGCATGGAGAATGACAAACCAATTTGATAGGCAATTCTGCATCTTCCACAATTTCATTGCGATAAATATTAGTGACAGGCACTTCTGCAGTTGGGATTAAATAAAAATTACGCTCATCGGTTAATTTGAAAAGATCTTCTTCAAATTTTGGCAATTGACCAGTACCGAAGAGTGAATCGCCATTAACCAGAAATGGCACGTTAACTTCTTCGTAGCCGTGGTGTTGTGTATGGGTTTCCAACATAAATTGTGCAAGTGCACGATGTAAACGGGCAATGTCACCACGCAATACTGCAAAACGTGAACTGGTAATTTTGCTGCCCGTATCAAAATCCAATCCACCCAGAGCTGCACCCAAATCAACATGATCTTTTATTTCAAAATGAAAACTGCGCGGCATAGCCCAACGACGAATCTCAACATTATCTTCATCGCTTTTGCCTTCAGGCACTTCATCAGCAGGAATGTTAGGCAAGGCGCTGACAAATGTATCCCACTCTTGCTGGACTTTCGTCAATTCAACTTCTGCAGTCACCAGCTCCTGCTTAATATTTTCCACTGCTTGCATCAAAGGCGCTGTATCCTGACCGGCTTGTTTGGCTTTGCCTATATCTTTCGATTTGCTATTGCGTTCTTGTTGCAAATTTTCCGTTTTTACCTGAATGGCCTTACGAGTTTCTTCCAGTGATTTGAGCTTGGCGACATCCAACACAAATCCACGCTTTGCCAAACCTTGGGCAACCAATTCAGGATGAGTCCGGAGTAATTTTGAGTCGAGCATAAATAAAACCTTCTAAAAAATTAACTAAAAATTTTCTGTGTTAAAACTACCGCGAGCGCTACTGCGAGTAAACAACAAATCACACTACTGATGATATAAATCAACGCCTGAATATTTTGTCCTTGTTGCCACAATTGCAAAGTCTCCAGTGAAAAACTGGAGAAAGTTGTGAAGCCACCTAAAAAACCGGTCATTACCCATAAACGTAATTCCGGTGAGAGCATTTGTTTTTGAACAATCAATACAAACACCACGCCAATTAAAAAACTTCCCAGAAAATTCACAATAAATGTCGGCCAGGGAAATTTTCCAGCGACTGTCGGCAACAAAAGTGCGACACCATAACGTGTCATTGAACCTAAAGCTCCACCGATTGCAACTGCTAGCCAGTTCATTTATAAACCCCTATAAAAACACCCTCTCCCCCCCGCTCTCTCCCATCAAGGGAGAGGGAGTTTAGTTCCCCACTTTGAAAAGGGGGTTAGGGATTTAAAATCTCAATTAATTTCACTTTCTTAAATCCCTCCCCCGCCTCCCTTTTTCAAAGGGAGGGGCCAATCCCCTCTCCCTTTGGGAGAGGGTTAGGGTGAGGGCTTATACCTCTGCTTCTTACTCACCTTATCCAATTCCCTTAAATGATTTAGCTTTTCCTGAATTTTTAATTCCAGACCACGATCAACCGGAAAATAATATTGTGTATCAGCGATTTCTTCCGGGAAATAATTTTCACCGGCGGCATAAGCATTGGGTTCGTCATGGGCGTAGCGATATTCTTTGCCGTAATCCATGGACTTCATCATTTTTGTTGGTGCATTACGCAAATGCACGGGCACATCGTAAGTCGGCTGTGAACGCACATCAGCCATCACAGAATTGAACGCATTATACACAGCATTGCTTTTGGCAGCTGATGCCAAATACACAACAGCTTGCGCGATTGCCAATTCACCTTCGGGGCTACCCAAACGTTCCTGCACATCCCATGCAGCGAGGCACAAAGGCAGTGCGCGTGGATCGGCATTACCTATATCTTCACTCGCCATTCTGACGACACGTCGCGCGATATAAAGCGGATCACACCCACCATCCAGCATCCGCGCCAGCCAATAAAGTGCGCCATCAGGTGATGAACCACGAACCGATTTATGCAAGGCTGAAATTTGTTCGTAGAAAATATCGCCGCCTTTATCAAACCGACGCACATCACTCGCCAGCACTTCCTTAACAACTGATTGGTTGATAATTTTTTTATCGCCAATATCTTCGGCAAGATCAGCCGCGATTTCGATCAGGTTCAACGCTTTGCGAGCATCACCATCAGCAGCGGCTGCCAGTGTTGATAATGAATCCGCATCAATTTCAACATTCTGTTTCGCCAATCCTCTATCTGCATTATGCAAAGCTTGTTGGATAACCTGTTCCAATTCAGATTGCTGCAAACCACGCAATACATAAACGCGACAACGCGACAAAAGTGCGTTATTTAATTCGAATGATGGATTTTCTGTGGTTGCGCCAATAAAAATAAAAGTGCCATCTTCAACAAAGGGTAAAAAAGCATCTTGTTGGGATTTATTAAACCGATGCACTTCATCAACAAATAAAATTGTTTTACGTCCTGCAGCGGAACGCTCTTGTTGTGCAACCGCAACTGCCGAACGAATTTCTTTCACACCCGCTAACACTGCAGATAAAGATTCAAATCGCGCATTGGTTTGTTCAGCAAATAATTTTGCCAAAGATGTTTTACCAACACCCGGCGGCCCCCACAAAATCATCGAATGCAATTGCCCGCGTGTAATAGCTTCGTAAAGTGGTTTTCCTTTGGCAAGCAAAT
>CBFGPN010000082.1:0-16116 GCA_965650675.1 uncultured Cellvibrio sp. | reverse complement strand
CTTTAAGACGCGCCATCAAGAAGTTATCCAGCCTTTGCCCTGCCTGATCAGCATCTATGGATGCAAAAGAGACCTGTAATATTGTTGACGATTGGGAGGCAGATTCATGTTTCATGCTGCGCATCATACTAAAAAGTATCGCTAAGTGGCTGTTATAGCTTGTTTTTATTATTTGCTCGCCTTCTATATTGCTGCTATATTCCAAAGTGCCTTTCAGGACTGGTTTCCACTGAATGCAGATTAAAGGCATTCAGGTCAGGAAATACCGCTGAGGGTAGTTTGAGTTTTTTGCCCTGCTCAGAGAGTAAGACGGCACCAAAAGACGACACGCCATTGGCAAAAAATCGAACTAACTAACTGACAACTCCGCTCAACAAGAAACTGAGCGATTTAACAACACCGGCACTTATACTGGTCTTGTTGATAAACAGGTGTTTTGAAAAATCAGAATTATTTTGTGGTAGAAAATTGTTATCAAATGTTTGATATCCCTTACATGCAAATACACTCATGGCATGGACTGAAAAACCACCAAATAGTAAATGAGAGAAGCAAATTTTTGTTTTGGCCGATGCAGGATTGTCATCAGGCAACGCGTATAAAGGATCACAAACAGATCGGGATCTGATTTAAACAGCGTTTTATTTTGTAGCCCATAGCGGCAAATGTTGATAAAACCCTACCCCATCTGGCATCCATAAAATTTGTCTGGCTTCTGAGCTTTTCAAAGCCTGTGTTATCAACGCATCCGAGGGTGCTAGAAACAACAGGTTTATTTATGAAAAGAATGCTTATTAACGCAACCCAGCCTGAAGAACTGCGCGTTGCACTGGTTGATGGCCAATGGCTGTACGACCTGGATATCGAAAATCGCAACCGCGAACAAAAAAAATCCAATATTTACAAAGGTAAAATCACCCGTATAGAACCCAGTCTCGAAGCTGCGTTTGTTGACTACGGCGCTGAGCGTCATGGCTTTCTCCCACTCAAAGAAATCTCTCGCCAGTATTTCACCAAAGGTGGTGAATACGAAGGCCGTGTCAAAATTAAGGACGTACTGAAAGAAGGTACTGAAGTCATAGTTCAGGTTGACAAAGAAGAGCGTGGCAACAAGGGAGCCGCCCTTACCACTTTTATCAGCCTTGCCGGGCGTTATCTGGTACTAATGCCTAACAATCCTCGGGCTGGTGGTATCTCCCGTCGCATTGAAGGCGAGGAAAGAGCAGATCTGAAAGATGCCTTGGGAGAAATTGAAGTGCCCAATGGTATGGGTGTGATTATCCGTACCGCAGGTGTTGGCCGTAGCTCTGAAGAATTACAGTGGGATTTAAACTATCTGCTGCAACTTTGGGAGTCGATTGAAAAAGCTGCCAATACTGTCAACGCGCCGGAGTTTTTGTTTCAGGAAAGCAACGTTATTATTCGTGCTATTCGCGATTATCTTCGTCAGGATATTGGAGAAGTTATTGTTGATAATAAAGAAGCCTACGATCTTGCGGCAGAATTCGTTCGTCAGGTAATGCCGAATTATCGCAGTAAGGTGAAACTTTATCAGGACGATATCCCTCTTTTTAATCGCTACCAGATCGAATCACAAATCGAAACTGCGTTTCAGCGTGAAGTCAAATTGCCATCTGGAGGATCGATTGTGATTGATCCAACGGAAGCCTTGGTATCGATTGACATCAACTCTTCACGTGCAACCAAAGGCGGCGACATCGAAGAAACTGCACGCCAAACCAACCTTGAAGCAGCCGACGAGATTGCTCGCCAATTACGTTTACGTGATATGGGCGGCCTGGTGGTTATTGACTTCATTGATATGCAGTCACCACGCAATCAACGCGATGTGGAAAATCGTGTGCACGAAGCATTACAGATGGATCGTGCCCGTGTGCAAATTGGCCGCATCTCCAAATTTGGCCTGCTGGAAATGTCGCGTCAACGCTTGCGCCCATCCTTAGGTGAAACTCACAGCAAAATATGCCCACGCTGTGAAGGCCAAGGTACGATTCGCTCGACTCGCTCATTGGCCTTATCAATTTTGCGCCTGGTTGAAGACGAGGCACAAAAAGATCGCAGTGCTGAAATCCGTGCAATTTGTCCGGTATCTGTTGCCACATATCTGCTAAATGAAAAACGAAAAACCATTTCCAGTATTGAAGCACGCAACAATACTCGCGTTGTGATTGTCCCAAATGCCGAATTACAAACACCTCATTTTGAAGTTCAACGTTTACGTGATGA
This sequence comes from uncultured Cellvibrio sp., assembly GCA_965650675.1. Lineage (GTDB taxonomy): Bacteria > Pseudomonadota > Gammaproteobacteria > Pseudomonadales > Cellvibrionaceae > Cellvibrio. Next base: position 13,869 of record CBFGPN010000082.1, on the reverse strand, counting down.
CGATGAAGGCACTCTGGAAACCAGTTACAAAATTATTCCTCACCATCACGACGAGCAAAAAGAAGATGATGGAAGTGAAATTAACAACAAGCCTGTTAACTTCCCAAAACCGCTGGTGCAATTAACAGCCCCCAGCCAACCTGCGCCTGAACCCGCTAAAAAACCCGGTATTCTCAGCCGTTTATTGTCGGCTCTGGGTTCAATATTTGGCGGCGAAAAAGAAGTTGGCAAAAAATCCAAACGGGATAATCGTGACAATCGTCGCGGACAAAATCGTAATCGCCGGGATTCGCGCAACAATCGTCGGGACAAGGATCATAAACGCGAAGAATTGCGTGATAATCTCGAAAAACCTGTCGAGTCAAAACGCGACGAAAAAACCAAAGATCAGGATTCACGCCAGCAACGCAATAATCGCCAGGAAAATAATACCGGCGAGGAACAACGTGGACACAAACATCGTCAACAGCGCCAACAACGTGAAGAACGTCCGCGTGAAGAGCGCCCTGTTGTGACCAAAGAAGAAAAAGTTCAGGATCAGGAAGTATTAGCTGATCAGGATTCTGAAAATGCGAATGACAACCGCCCCAACCGTCGCCCCGCCGGACGTCGCAATCGCACCCAGCAACGCCGTCGCGATAAACGAAATGTTGATGATATGTTTGAACAGGATTCCATTACGGATGAAACTATTACACCAGCAGCTGCAGCATCATCTGTCTTTGCCGCTCCGATGCAAACTGCACCAGTGCAAGAGTTGAGTGAATCCGCACGTTTAGCACAGGAAATTGCAGCAGCAATTGCAGAGCATGAACGGGAAACATCAAAAATAAAACAGGAAACCCAGGACTATCCTTCAACACTTATTCAACCTATTCCTGAACAAATCGCAACAGGAAAAGCACAAAATGAAGATTATGTCTCCACCCCAACGCCGATTGAGGACTCACGCAGTTCATATGCTATAGAGGAAGTATCCGAACCAATTAATTTGGGGGATAGCAATAAAATAGATATGGAAAAACACGAGGACTCTATTGTTCAAGAAAGTCCCGCTTCGACGACAACCGTAGCAACACGGGCAGGAAACGATCCACGATTGGCGCCCAAACCTGTCGGCCAAATTCAAATTTTGACTGAAAAACTGGAAGTGGTCGCAGCTCATCCACTGGACACACAACTACCTCCTTTGGTGTCACACAATCCGCGAAGAATTCAAAGGCCACAAAACGATCCGAGAACATCAAAAGTGAGTCAGTCAGAATAATTAACAACCAAAAGCCGAATCAAAAGATTCGGCTTTTTCGTTTAACGCTCAAAACAATTTCACCTTCTTTTTTGCCCTCAATAAAAAATATTAAAAAAAGTTATATGAAGCTTGCCCATCAGAAAAAGCACTGTATAATTCGCCCCACTCGGAGGGGTGGCAGAGTGGTTGAATGCACCGGTCTTGAAAACCGGCGTAGGTGCGAGCCTACCCAGGGTTCGAATCCCTGCCCCTCCGCCAAATATTAAGGGCCTTAAGGCCCTTTTTTATTGTCTTTTTTTACTAAACTTTTTTATAAAAATGATGTCAAGAAAATAGGTCTTTTGATTAAGGACTTGGCAACTACTGGATTGATTTGTATCATCGGCTCGACAATTAATCAGGAGTGTAATTATGCAAGACATTTACAAGACCCCATCAGCAACGCTGGACAGCGTAGGAACCAGCAAAGTGTTGCGAAACACTTATATGCTGTTATCTATGACGCTAGCGTTTAGTACTCTGACAGCTACAGTATCCATGGTAATAGGCATCAGCTCCATGGTCGGACTGGTTATGAGTTTATCGGCTTTGGCACTTATCTGGTTTGTTCTGCCACGCACTGCCAATTCTTCAGCCGGTATCTGGGTTGTTTTCGCTTTCACAGGCCTTATCGGAGCCAGCTTGGGCCCGATGCTCAATCGTTATTTGGGACTCAGTAACGGCGGGCAAATTATCATGCAAGCTCTTGGTGGTACTGCATTGATTTTCGCCGGTCTCTCCGCTTATGTATTAACGACCCGCAAAAACTTCAGCTTCATGGGCGGCTTTTTGGCTGTTGGCTGTATGTTACTGTTGGTTGTATCGTTGTTTTTAGTTGGCGCATCACTTTTTGGATACTATTTTTCAACACTGCACCTGGTTCTTTCTGTTGCAGTTATTTTGCTAATGTCTTGCCTGATTCTTTATCAAACAAGTGAGATTATCCACAATGGCGAGACCAATTATCTCATCGCGACAACTAACCTTTATCTTTCTATTGTCAATCTATTTACCAGCCTGTTACATCTTTTAGGCGTGGCCAGTGATGATTGATTTTTAGTTTAGCTAACAAAAAAGGCTCCTTCGGGAGCCTTAATTTTTTCGGTGTGCCTATGTTATTTTCATTAGTTGTACTTGCAGCACCTTATTCAGATCAATCCAGCAATACTGCTTTTGAATTTGCCAAAGCAGTGTTGGATGAAGGCCATAAAATTCACAGGGTATTTTTTTATGGTGATGGTGTTCATAATGCAACATCACTCAGTGCTCCCCCCAGAGACGAAAGAGATTTGCCCGACGAATGGAAACAACTTGCCGAAAAAGAAAAAATTGATCTTGTTGTATGCATAGCTGCTGCATTACGACGAGGCTTACTAAACAAAGAAGAAGCCAAACGTTATTTAAAACCGGCAGCCAATTTAATGGATCATTTTGAAATCAGCGGCCTTGGGCAGTTGCTGGAGGCAACAGTAGTTTCAGACAGAATAATTACGTTTGGAACATGATATGAAAAAAATTTTATTTATCACTCGACAAGCACCTTATGGCAATAGCCACGCACGTGAAGCATTGGATGCCATTCTGGCAGCCAGCGCCTACGATCAGGAATTGAGCTTATTATTTATGGACGATGGTGTTTTTCAATTGATCAAACAACAAAACGCTAATCAAATTACACAAAAAAATATGGCATCCTCTCTTCAGGCGCTGGAACTATATGGAATCGATAAAATTTATTGCCATGCTGATTCGCTCAAAAAACGCGGACTAACGACATCCGACCTCATTCTTGAGCAACTTGAAATAATCGACGACGCTCAAATAAATCAACTTATGAACAAACAAGATCAATTACTCAGTTTTTAAAATATGGCCATTCTACACATCATTAGCAAATCCCCTTTTAACTGCCTGAGCATGGAGTCAGGCCTGAATATATGCTCGGGTAATGATGCAGTCATATTAATTAACGATGGCGTTTTAGGTGCTATAACATCTTCACCGCTGGCTGCGACCATAAACAGATTATCAGCTTCAGGAGCAGAGTTTTATGCACTTGAAAATGATCTTATTGCCAGAGGTATTACAGAAAAGTTACTAACAGGAATTAAACCAATCAGCTATCAGGGTTTTGTGAAATTAACAGTTAAATTCAAACTTGCCCAAAGCTGGTATTGATATGACAGATCCATTCCCTGACGTTGATGGCGAAGGCTTCCTGAAAAATCCGAACGAGTGGATGCCAATAATTGCAGAGCAAATTGCACAACAGGAAAATATTTTCCTGACAGATGCGCATTGGGAAATAATCCATTTGATACGGGAGTTTTATCACCAATTCGATCTATCACCGGCGATGAGACCATTGGTGAAATTTGTAGGAAAAAATCTGGGGGAAGATAAAGGAAAAAGTATTTATCTCATGCAGCTATTTCCACCAAGCCCGGCGAAAATAGCGGCCAAAATTGCAGGCCTGCCCAAGCCTGCAAATTGTCTTTGATCAAGCTGCATCTATCGACTTGATAGTGCCTTTAGGTAACACAGCATGGACTGCCACTTTTTGAAACCTGAGCTCAATATTGTTTCCGGTTTCAACCACAATATAAGTATCATCAACTTTTACAACACGACCAACAATTCCACTGGTCATGACTACCTCATCCCCTTTACCTAAAGCTGACATCAAATTTTGATGCTCTTTTTGGCGTTTACGCTGCGGACGAATAATCAATAAATACATGAACAAAAACATACCGCCCATCATGATCCAGAATGTCCACGGACTCGCTTGTTGCGGCGCGGCAGCTTGCGTTTGTGCTATAGCAGATGGAATTAAACTCATAAAATCACCCCAGTTAAAAAAAGCGCAACTCTACCTGTTTTATACAAGTGAGGCAATTAAACGGGGGGATAAAAAAATCCCTGCAATTTGCAGGGATTTTTTAGTCATGCGTAATCGCGAAACAGTTTCCGAAACAGACTGGGAGACAATCCTGTCCAACGTTTAAAAGCGTTGGTAAAACTGGTTCGATCAGAGAAGTCCAAAGCTTTGGAGACTGAATCAACACTCATATGCTGGTCAATCAAAAACTTGATTGCATAATGAAACCGCACAGAATCACGCAGTTGTGCAAAATTGGCATTTTGCTCCTGCAAGCGACGCTGTAAGGTACGTCGAGTCAATCGAACATCACCCGCAATATCATCCACAGAAAGTGGATGCTGGCCAACACGCTGCACCAGTGCTTCGACAATTCGATTTGCTACACCATCTACTTTGGGTATCTCGGCAAGAACCAGATACTCTTCGTAAGTTTTCACCTGTCCCGTTTCAAACGCTTCACCTGAAGCATCAGAGTCAAGACGGTATTTTCGCTGTAATTGGATCATTGAGGGCGTCTCCTTTGCCAGCTAAGGCGCTGTAAGGTTTAGGATTAATTAACTGCTATGTTTTAATTGACCCCTCCGTGTCATTTGAACTCTCACTAGTAGTGGATTATAGAGCAAGATTTTATCTAGCCAAGCCTGAATGAATGCTTTTTATTCAAAAACCAAACTTTTTTATCAGACTCGACAAAAAATACGTTGATTTAAATGCCAGAACGAATAATGTCGATTAAATCCTGGTCATGTGTCTTTGTATTTACCTTATTCATGACATGACGAAGACGACCCTCCTTGTCGATCACAAAAGTGGTTCGCACTATTCCCATAAACTCTTTCCCCATAAATTGTTTTAATGCCCAAACACCATATTTTTCTGCAACTGAATGATCCTCATCCGATAACAAATCGAAATTAAGATCGTACTTTTTAATGAATTTAGTTAATTTTGATGGGGCATCGGGACTCACGCCCAAAACGACGGTATCCAGTTCGGTAAAAATATCAGCTGTATCCCTCAACCCACAGGCTTGAGTAGTACACCCGGGTGTCGATGCTTTGGGGTAAAAATATAAAGCGACATTTTTTTTACCTTTAAAATCCTTCAGTGAAATTTTTTCTCCATTTTGGTTCAACAGAGAAAAAGCCGGTGCCAAATTACCAATTTTGGGATATGACATAAAACACTCCAAAAAAATACAAAAACTGATGAAACAACTTTATTAATCGCGTGAGAATGCATTAAACAACGCATCTTTCTCATTTTCCGTGACTATGGATTTGCTTGTGTTTTCCTGATCAAAATCAGGATGCATAACTTTGTTGCGGCCGGATTGTTTTGCTTTATATAACCAACTATCAACTCGCTCGATAAATCCGTCTGCTGTATCACTGTGACTGGCTTTATATTCATCAACACCCAAACTCGCTGTCATATTAATCAACTTGCCATTTACTTCCAGTGGTGACTGTTCTATCACTTCACGAATACGATTTGCAACATAAGTAGATTGTCGAAGATCAGTGCCAGGCAAAATAACCACAAATTCTTCACCGCCAAAACGACAGGCTATATCGAGCTTGCGTACAGTTAAATGAATTATTTTCGCAATCTGTTGCAACGCTTGATTGCCAATTTCATGACCATACTGATCATTCAATTTTTTAAAAAAATCAACATCAATCATAATCATGCTCATAGATTGCAGTGAACGTTGGGCGCGCTCCATTTCCCTTCGCAAGGCATCTACAAAAAAACGATAATTGAATAAATTGGTCAAAGCATCTGTTTGCGCTTGTTCTGTTAACTTATCAACTTGCAACTGAAGCTGTTCGATTAACATCTGATTCAAACAAGAGTCACCTGATGTACAGCTTTTTATTAAAGTCGATTTTTCTGACATATAACTACCACTACAAGGGCTCCAACACACCTTCAGGAATTGGCTGGGTTATACCAGACAAACCCGTTTTCATGACCGCAAGACTACGGCTTGGGAAACCAAAAATATCAAATCCCGGGAAAGACCGGGAAATAATCTCCATCGCTTCCTCATCGCTGGGCAAATCAAAAATGGGAACCAATACTGTTTCATTCACCACAACAAATTGCGAATAGTCCGCTACATACTCCACTCCTTCATCAGTAACAAAAACACTCCATGGCAAAGAAACCAACTCCAGCGGTTCCTCCAGATTATTATTGATAGTACACAGAGTCTCATATCGCTTTTCTGAGGAGTGATAATAAACACTCATGGCATCATCACATCGAATACATAAAATTTGATTCAAAACTCCCAACCTGACAGTTCCCGGTATTGTTGAGCGGGTTTCAACATTCACAAATTGGACTGAATTGGTATTCTGTAAAAAGAAATTTTTTATCCCAGCCTCGGTATTGGAAGGATTTTTCTGTAGCACGTGATTCAGATCAAGCAAAATCAAATCCTTTCCGTTTGATTCAATATCGCTCCAGGATAAATAAATATCTGTTTTTTCACTGTGCGCACAAGGAAAAGCATGTTGCAATAACAAGTTCTCAGTAAAATTTCTATCTATTCCAGATAGAACAGTGAATCCGGATTCTGATTCAACAATAAAAGGGCCAAAATCTTTCACATTAATAGAATCTCGCGAATCGACAGTATTCCGTACAGCTTCGTAAAAGTATACAAACTCCACTGGAACATCCATCAGCACCAGTCTTGCTTTGACAGGATCAATCTGACCTTCAGGCACAACCAAAATAATATCAACGTAATCCACCAATAAAGCGATCAATGCTTCATACAATTCTTCCAACTCTTCAATATCCACTTGCCAGGAAATAGTGTTATCCGGCCACACAAGTAAAATCGCATCCTGCGGCTCCCAGGGAGCAGGTAATCTCAATTTATGTTTATTCATCATTGGCGTCTTTTATGGTTTCTACAACAGGCAAAATTTTAAATTTTTTCGGATTTATATTTTTTTTCTGAACTGTTTCGTTTATTTCCGGTTCACTCGATATAATTTTTGATAACACGCCTTTTGTTTGGCCATCCGTACTTGAGGTGACCAAATGAACATGTAAATAATATCTGCCGGATTGATCAGCCTTAATTTCCAGTGGGATGATTAAAACACCGGGAGTGACGTCCTCACGAATATAAGATTGTTTTAGATCGACCACATCAAGCCCATGCGTTGCTTGCAATTCGTAGGTCACGGCATCAGCAGAATAGTGAATTGCTAAATCTATACGCTTGTTTTCACCAACGGCCAGATGAATAATTTCTTTATCAACAAAACTGGCTGACACACCTGGTTTACCCATTATTTTTTTAGACTTCATATCGTCAGCGCAAACCGGACTGGCAATCGCCAGAAGCATAAGCAATAGATAAAATCTCATTATTCATTCACCCCGATCAAACTTAAATTGAAACAGCTGGTGATATCAGTAATCAATGCTTCATTTAAAACCCGTGCATCAGCAAGAGCCAGCACATAACTGGATGGTGATAAAAATTGCTGTATGCTTTCCTGATTAACAGTTGATGATAATCCCGTATTAATTAATTGCCCTGCTGAATAGAGATAAAGCTCAGGATCCGTATTGGTGCCGACTGTATTAACTGCTTGAATTCTGTATGTACCCGGCGATTCAATCACAATTTTTGCAAACTGATAGTTTGATAAACGATTAAAAGAGCCAAAACGATTGCTGCTGCAAAGTGTCACTTGCGGAGTTGATAACGAAAGTGTTTTATACAGAGGTAAATTTTCAACATAACCACCGGTATTGGTTTCACCCTCTGCAAAACCATTGTATGAAAAAATATTTTGTTCTGTCTGTAAATTGATCCAGGTGCCAAAAGAAGCGGGAGCAACTTGCTGCAACACATCGGAAAACACAAAAATGGATGTTAACCCTGAATGATTGACATACTCCTGCCGGGTAAAAGCGTCGAATAAATCATTGACACTTTTTGTTGGCCGATTATCCGAACTCAAATAGTAGTTATACAGAATCGATTCGACGGATTTTTCTGAATACCAACCTTTAACACTGTGTGATTTTTCGGCCACATTAAAAAAAGAACTGGTAGATTGAGCCAATCCCATAGAATCAACATAAATGGCATCATCCAACAAGATGGCAGAAAAAGCATTGGCTAAACCTTCAGAAAAAGCAACGCGCATATCCAACTTTTGAATTGCACTGTGACCGCCACCCAAACTGTTGGAGCGCGAAGCATTGGTTTCCAGAAAATGCACCCACTCATGCAATATCACATGCGAATCATATTCATCGGTATCAACATTGGCATCACCCAGAAGATAAAGATTGCCGTTCGAATAGTAACTGGTTCCTATTTCACCCAGTGCGATATTTCCATCCGCAGTCGTATTATTTTCACTCCAATAAACATTCATGTCCGGCAATGGATTCGTCATACCCGCTGCGCGCCATTGAGTTATGCCAACATAAAGGGAATCCAGAATTGCAAAGGGACCTGCGCTGCGCGATGTATAAGCCGCGCCATTCCACCCGGATTCAATATGCAAATTTCTGATTTCATTTTCCGAAACAATCGCAACCAGCGCGCCTTGTACCGCATAAACTGCACCACCGGCAGTATTATCACGAACCGAAATATTCCACCCTGCCCCGTTGCTTTTTAATTGTGCTGATACCCTGACTTGCACTTCCTGACCCATTACAGCATTGAAAGAATATTGTCCCGATTCATTAGTGATCTGACTGGCAATCACTTCATCCGAAGCATTCACCAGATCTACCGTAATTCCACGCGCAGGTTTGATTTGTGTATTGGCATAATCCAATCCCAGATGATTGGCTTTATGTGGCACACGGTCAAAACTGACAGTTCCAGAAAGAGTCGCAATTGTTGCGCTGGAATTACTTGAGCTTGAACTGAAACTTGTGGCAGAACTGAAGGAAGAGGATGAAACAAATCTTTCCGTCCTGGATGCATCCCCACTGCATCCGGCAAGAAAACTGATCAAAATAATAAGGAAGCTCTGCATACAGAGGCAACCGGAAGATAAGGCCTTCATCAATGGCACCGGAAATAAGTCAGCCCAAAGCATAACCAATCAACCCCAAATAATCGATAAAAAGGTTGTGGTCTTGTTAAGGACGAATATAATCATGAGCAAATTTCGTTAAGGGTTTCACATATGTTCAAGTTTTTACTTCTGGTTATTGTTGCCACTACCGCGTTAATCATGTGGTCGAAGTATCAAAGAGGTGATTTGGAACAAAAAAAACGTGTCATTGCTCAAGCGTTTAAATATGCATTCCTGGGGCTGCTCCTGTTTCTGGTGATGCGAGGCCGATTGCATTGGCTTGGGGGAATGTTAGCCGCAACTATTCCATTTATTCCCGGTATCTATCAATTAATTCGAGCCCGTTTCCGTTCACAAAAAAATCAGGCGACAGATGAAACCAGCCCACCACAAACCCCGTTAACAAGCACCGAAGAAGCCATGGAAGTCCTGGGATTATCAGGCAATCCTGACAATGGTGAAATTACCGCCGAGATGATTGTCGAAGCCCATCGAAAACTTATCCAGAAATTGCATCCTGATCGAGGTGGTAACGATTATCTGGCTGCAAAAATCAATCAGGCACGAGACTTGTTATTGGCACGCATCAACAAATGAATGTAACGCCCGAGGGAGCGGAAAGGTTCTTGTCGCGATAACTCCAGCTCAAGCTCCACCAATTCATCAGGTTTTGATTCCCGATGAATTTCGTTAAAAATATAATCATGAAATACGCGAATGCCACTGTGACAAAGTAAATCCAGTGGCAGTTCTTTAAGCCAATTCAACACTGTTTCCGGTTTGAGTGGATTAATCGGTGTCAAACTACCCGCAGCTCCCACATAATCCTGATTCATAATTTTTTTGAAATTGGTGCGCAAACAATTTTTATAAATCAGTGAATTAAGATTGTAAAAAATCAAACTTAAAAATCCATCTGCTTTTAAATACCGCTGCAAATCCGGTAAAAGCTCGATGGGATTTTGCATCCACTCCATCACTGCATGACAAATCACCAAATCAAACTTCGGTTGCTGAAGATGTTTTGATAAATCCTGAATAGAACAATGGATTAAGGTAACCTGCGATTCCAAACCTTCTTTTTTAATTTGTGACTCAGCCATTTTTAACATTTCCGATGAAATGTCACAGATCACCAGTTGGTGCCCCGCTTTGGCCAGCTCAAGCGAAAACTGCCCCTGCCCTCCACCGGCATCAAGAATTCGCCATTGGCTGGCCTGCGCAGATTGAAAAGGTTGAATCTGCAAATATTCTGCACAATCACGCTGCAAAACTGCCAGACGAATTTTGCCTTTAAGCCCACCGTAAATATTTTTTTGAAATCGCTCGGCTAAATCGTCAAAATTGCGATCTTGATTGGAGGATTGTTTTGCCATAGATATACTGTCGATATGAATGAAAAAAATTGGTTCACTTATATTATTGCAACCAGCGACAATCAACTTTATACCGGTATCACCACCGATATGAAACGACGTTGGAGGCAACATACAAATGGTAAAGGCGCCCGCTACTTCCGGGGCCGCAAACCCGAGTGCTTATGTTATCTGGAATTGCACCAAAACCGTAGTGAGGCAAGCAAACGTGAATCATTTATAAAATCCCTGTCACGCGCAGAAAAAAGTCTATTGATCCAGCAAACCCATACACAAACGCTTGGTTACATATCATCAATTGAAGTATCCATCATTGAAATACCCGTCTATGACCAACAAACGCCCCTTGTGTAACCTATGCCAACTGGCCACAGCGAATTGCATTTGCAAATTTGCAGTCGCCATTGATAATCCCATCGAATTATTGGTACTACAACACCCGCAAGAAACCACCGAAGTTAAAAACAGCATTCGACTTTTACATCTCTGCGCAAACAACATGCAGTTGATTACTGGCGAAAAATTTACAGACGATGAACTTTCAGCCACTTTATATAAAGATCAAAAAATTCCCCTGCTGCTTTATCCCGCCACAAAAGAATTAACTTCATTAGGATTAGCAACTCCAAATGAATTACCGGATTTATCCAAGATTGAAACTAATAAAATTCGATTGGTATTAATCGACGCCACCTGGAAAAAAAGCCGCAAAATGCTCTACCTGAACCCGGCACTACAAACCCTCCCCCGATTAACCCTGGAAAACCCGCCCCCCAGCCTCTACACCATCCGCAAAGCCCACACCCAACACCAACTTTCCAGCCTCGAAGCCTGCTGCTATGCTTGGCGACAACTGGAAAAAAATCCTTCTGCATATAACGAATTATTAACGGCGTTTGTTGGATTTGTGGAGCAGCAGCTTGGGTTTGTTGAAAAGGATTAAAAAACTTGAAGCCATTTCATAAATCAATTCCACTTCTAAATAAATTTATTACCATGCCTGCATAAGTTTATCGTCATTCCTGCGCAGGCAGGAATCCAATGACCTTGGTAAGTAAATGGATCCCTGCTTTCGCAGGGATGACGAAGAAGGGTAATATAGATGCACCCTTAAATATCTACCCATCATTTGAAAAGATGAAAGATGGAGATATAAATAAGTGCTGCCTATTAAACTTTTTACTTACAATAGAATCATGAATTGAATATTTGAGAAATTCAAAATGATTAATAGGAAAAGAGACCTACTTTTAATATTCATTCCAACAATCGTTGGCTTGTTGCTTTTGATGGTTGTATTTATTAACTTAGAGTTATTTCGTACAGATAAAATATCAACAGGAACAATGCTCGGAATAGAGTTATCAATTCTGTTGCTAGGCTTCATTTCCACTGCAATTATTTTAGCGATGACAATAATCTGGTCATTTCAGCTCAAATGGATTAATGTTCTATTATCTATTTGCAGCGTCGCAATACTATTAGTCTGTTTTGTAACAGCCGGTCAAAATGGTGCAGCGTTTTTAAATGTAACATAGCAAGCATAAAAAATGATCATACAAATCACCGAAGAACACTGGCAAGAATTAAAATCCATTCGTCTCGCATCTTTAAAAGATTCACCCGATGCCTTTGCTGTTACTTTTGAAGCCGCCTCGAATTATTCAGAAACTGATTGGAAAAATAGATCCGCAGGAAAAGGGGTAACATTCTTTATTAAAAAACTGGAAAATCAGCCTGTTGGAATCATTGGTGGAATTCAAAGAGATGATGACTATGAAATGATTTCCTTATGGGTATCTCCTGAACAACGAGGAAATGGAATTGCGAAATTGCTTATTGAAAAGATAATTGAACATGCAAAAACCATAGGAATATATTCAATATTTTTGGAAGTTTCCAAAATTAACTTCTCTGCATACACCCTCTATGAAAAAACAGGCTTCACTACTTATCAAGAAACCGAAAGCACTTATGTAATGCGAGCTAATTTCACCAGGTAGAACATGACTAACTCATTAGAACAAGAATTATTTGAAGCCGCAAAAAAGCTAATCCATCTACGTTATCCAACCGGCTGGGGAGGCGCAGCGGCTCTTGCTACCGAAAATGGAAAGATCCTAACCAGCATTGCCCCCGATACAAAAAATGATGCACTTGCTCTTTGTATGGAAGTCGGCGCCTGTTTGGAAGCTCACAAATTAAATGAGCGGGTAACTCACTCATTATGTATATGCCGCGAATCAGAAAATTCTGAGTTTGTCATTTTGACACCCTGCGGAATTTGTCAGGAGCGACTTTCACATTGGGGAGGCGGAATTTCGGTTGCAGTCAGTAACGCTGAAAATAAACTGGTATTCAAAAAACTAAGAGAGCTCATGCCATATCATTGGTCAATTGTGAACGGTACTGAACTTTGATCAACTTCGGCCGAAATTAATGTTAAATTGGTAAATACACATAGAATCCCAAAAAAGATACTCAATCAACCCAGATAGCAACCATTAACCCGGAGATCAATTCAAATGCGTACAATTACAATTTTGTGTGTTGGATTTTTGTTGCTTGCAGCAGTTGTTATGTTTAGCAAGCTCTTTACTAATTATTATCAAACAGCTACGACTTGGGGCATATCCGCATTTGTTGCATTTTGGTTAGTTGCTACGAGTTTTAACATGTGGGTTGGTGTTAACAAAGCGGGTTATTCATTCAGCGAGGAACTGCCGATCATGCTTCTTCTTTTTTCGATTCCTGCCATAGTTGCTGTTGTTTTAAAGTGGAAGTTTCTTTAAGCAAGCAAGGGAAAAAAATCAAAACGTTTAAAAATTCAATCAAACCGAGAATTAAAATGGCATCAAACTGGTCTCAGGATATTTATGTGAAGGCGTGGGATTTTGCGACTTTGGCGCATCAAGGGCAGACTTATGGGGGGCCGGTTGAGGGGCAGAAGTTTGAGTATATAAATCATGTTGGCAGTGTTGCGATGGAGCTGATCTGGGCGCTAAACAATACACCTGATGTGGATGCCAATCTCGCCATTCAATGCGCGCTGCTTCATGACACTTTGGAAGATACAAAAGTAACCTATGACGATTTGCTGTCGAGTTTTGGGAAAAGTGTTGCGGATGGTGTACTGGCTTTAACAAAAAATGAAAGTTTACCGACAAAACAGGAACAAATGGTTGATTCTTTAAACAGAATTAAAACGCAACCCATAGAAATTTGGATGGTTAAATTGGCTGA